>JBEAYO010000205.1:0-6411 GCA_041159285.1 Bacteroidota bacterium
GGGAGGGCGCTTAGGGCGCAGGGCTGCGCCCCACGCCCTTTTCAAAGGGTGAGTGGATTCAACAGGCTTACTGCGGTGGGCCTGCAAATTGGGAGGAAAAGAGCCCCTTTGCCCGTTCGATGACCCCGCCGCGACAAGTCTATTATCTATCAAAAATAATTCTCAATGAATTCTTCAAATGTGAAAAACGCCATTCGCCTGTTTTGCGGCGCCCTCCTGCTCCTGCTCGCACCGCAGCAGCAGTACGCAAACATCAGCCTGCCCCGCATCTTCTCCCACCACATGGTGCTGCAGCGGGATGCCCCCGTGCCAGTGTGGGGACAAGCCAGCCCCGGAGAAAAAATCACCGTCAGCATAGCCCAGGTGAAGCGACAAACCAAGGCCGACAAACAAGGCAACTGGAGCGTCACCCTCCCACCCCACTCCGCCGGCGGCCCCTTTGAACTCCTCGTCACAGGCGACAATACCCTGCGCTTCGAGGACGTCCTCTATGGGGAAGTCTGGCTTTGCAGCGGACAATCGAACATGAACTATACCCTGGAGATGCTGGGCATCAAGGAAACCGACTCGGCCAGGGTCAACAACCCCCTGCTCAGGCTTTTCACGGTCGGACTGGCCATGGACTATCAGCCCAGGCAGGATGTGGCTAGCGGGCAATGGGAACGCGCTGGTCCGGAAAAGATCCACCGCTTCTCGGCAGCCGCCTGGTACTTCGGCCTTTACCTGCAAGACAAGTTGCAGGTGCCCGTGGGCTTGATCCACTCCAGCATGGGCGCCACCGCCATTGAGACCTGGATGAGCACCGGCGCGCTCAGGCAGTTCCCACAGTTCCAGCCGCTGGTGGCTGAAATGGAAAAAACAGGCAAGAACTTCGCCCAGTTGCAGGCCGAACTGAAGCTTTTCCGGCAAAGCTGGGATGAGCAATACTACCTGAAGGGGGATCCGGGCATCATCCACCAATGGCAAAACCCGGACCTGGACGACACCGACTGGAACACCATGAACCTGCCAGCCCTCTGGGAGGACAATGGCCTGGCCGATTATGACGGATCCGTCTGGTTCCGCAAACAGTTCAGCATCCCAGCCGGGTTTCAGGACGATTCCCTGCGGATCTCGCTGAATCAAATCGACGATTACGACATCGTTTGGGTCAACGGCACCAGGATTGGAGAGGGATTCGGCAACAGGAACTGGCGAAGCTACAACTGTCCGGCCAGCCTGCTCAAACCCGAGGGCAATGTCATCGCGGTGCGCGTATTTGATGCAGGCGGCAAGGGCGGCATGTACACCAATCCCTTCTGGGGAAATCCCATTCTGAACGGGACCTGGAAATACAGGCCCGGTGTCCGCATCAATGCCGCCGACTTCCCCAGGCCGACCGTGCCCAACGGCAGCTTGTTCACCCACCCCTCCCTGCTCTTCAACGGCAGCATTGCCCCGCTGGCGCCGTTCGCCATCAGAGGCGTCATCTGGTACCAGGGCGAATCCAACGCTGCCCGCGCTGAAGAATACCGGGAACTGCTGCCCGCGATGATAACGGATTGGCGCCAATATTGGAAGCAGGGTGACTTCCCCTTTCTGGTCGTTCAACTGGCCAACTTTTACCCGGAACAGGTGCAACCGGCGGAAAGCTCCTGGGCAGAGCTCCGGGAAGCGCAGTCCCTGGCCCTGCAGCTGCCCAACACAGCGCTTGCCACCGCCATAGACATAGGGGACGCCAACGACATCCACCCCCGCGACAAAGCCGGTGTGGGGCAACGCCTGGGACTCGGGGCACTGAAAATTGCCTATGGCATGGAGGTGGTTCACTCGGGACCGGTTTTCAAGTCCATAAGAACGGACGGAGATAAGGCCATCATCCACTTTGATTTGCAGGGAAGCACACTGGTCTCGCGCGACAAGCACGGCTACCTGCGCGGCTTTGCGATGGCAGGAGCCGATCGCAAATTTTACTGGGCCCGGGCTTTCATCGAAGAAGACAAGGTGGTGGTGAGATGTCCGCAGGTACCGCTACCCGTGGCGGTTCGCTACGCCTGGGCTGACAATCCCGGCCAGCTGGATTTGTACAACAACGAGGGTTTGCCGGCGCTGCCGTTCAGGACCGACGACTGGCCCCTTACGACGAAGGGCCTCGTTTTTACTTATGATGAGAATGGATTCTAAGGCTTAAAATATCCAGGCGCACTTTTGAAATTCGCTCCAACTGCCCAGCAGTCGGAAAGGGCGCTTGGCGGGCCTGTGGCCCGCCGAGCGCCCTTTTTCTCACAAGCAGGTGCCCTGCCTATGTGTCTTTTGAAATAGTTTCCCGGCTACCACTCCAGCCCAGGATAGGCCCTTTGCAGGAATTGCATCTCCGCCAGGAGATGCCCAAGGTGCTCGGAGTGTTTTCCCTCCTTGCCGCCCTGCTGCATCCACTCCACGGAAGGGGAAGTGAGCGTGGCTTTTGCGATGAGCTCGTGCAGCTTTTCAAAATAAAGCGGGCGGATCCGGTCCAGGTCGGGGCCGAAGCCTTTTTCGCACATTTCTATATCGACCTGATTGGGGCTGACCAGTTCGCCCGCATAAATCCAGAGGTTATTCAGTGCCGCCTGCATTTTCTGGTGGCTGGTTTCAGTGCCGTCGCCCAGGCGCAGCATCCACTCGGTGCTAAAGCGCTGGTGATAGGCTATTTCCTTGATTGACTTCGAGGCGAAGGCCACCATCCATTCATCCCGGCTGGAGCAGAGCGCTTCGTACAGCAGATAGTTGAAGCAGTCATACAAGCACTGGCGAACGATGGTATGGGCAAAATCGCCGTTGGGCTGCTCGACCAGCAGCACGTTCCTGAACTCCCAGGCATCGCGCAGGTAGGCCAGGTCGTCTTCCGTTCGCCCCTGACCTTCCAGGACTGCCACCTGCTGGTAAATGGTGCGCGCCTGCCCGGTGAAGTCCAGCGCCAGGTTGGTCAGGGCCATGTCAATCTCGAGCTCCGGAGCGTGGCCGCACCACTCCCCGAGCCGATGGCCCAGGATCAGGGCGTTGTCACCCATTTGCAGCAAGTAATTGAGACTCATTTACATGTGTTTTACATTGTCAGGAACATTGTAGAAGGTAGGATGGCGATACACTTTGTCGCGGGCCGGTTCGAAAAACGAGTCAGTGTCGTCGGGATCGGAGGCGACAATCTGGTTCGACTCGACGACCCAGATGCTCACCCCTTCATTGCGACGGGTATAGACATCCCTGGCATTCTCAAGCGCCATGGCTGAATCGGCCGCATGCAGGCTTCCCACGTGCTTGTGGCTGAGTCCATTCTTGCTGCGGATGAAGACTTCCCAGAGGGGCCAGTTATTTTTCATGGTTGGTCATTACTTGGTGAAGCAAGCCACGTCAGGCGGCGGCCGAAGCCGGATTTGCCTGTATTTGCTGCTGCGATTTCTTTTCGGCGTATGCCATGGCTGCCTCGCGCACCCAGGCGCCCTGATCATGGGCGTCGATGCGGTCCTGCAGGCGCTGGCGGTTGCAGGGGCCGTTGCCTTTCAGCACATTCCAGAACTCTTCCCAGTTGATTTCGCCGAAATCAAAGTGCCCCCGCTCCTCGTTCCACTTCAGGTTCTGGTCCGGGATGGACAGCCCCAGGTATTCAGCCTGTGGCACGGTGGCGTCCACGAACTGCTGTCGGAGCTCGTCGTTGGACTTGCGCTTGATTTTCCAGCGCATGGACTGCTCGGAGTTGGCAGACTCCTGGTCCGGCGGACCGAACATCATGAGGGAAGGCCACCACCAGCGGTTGAGGGCGTCCTGTGCCATTTTGTGCTGCGCCGGGCTGCCCTGCGCCAGCACTGTCATGATTTCGTAGCCCTGGCGCTGGTGAAAGCTCTCCTCCTTGCAGATGCGCACCATGGCGCGGGCATAGGGGCCATAGGAGGTTCGGGTGAGCATGACCTGGTTCAGGATGGCAGCGCCGTCCACAAGCCAGCCGATGGCGCCGATGTCAGCCCAGGAAGTGGTTGGATAGTTGAAAATACTGGAGTACTTGGCTTTGCCCGAGAGCAGTTGGTCCACGAGTTCTTCCCGGCTGGTGCCCAGCGTTTCCGCTGCGCTGTAAAGGTAGAGCCCGTGTCCTGCCTCGTCCTGAACTTTTGCCAGCAGGATCAGTTTGCGGCGCAGGGAGGGAGCGCGCGTGATCCAGTTGCCCTCCGGCAGCATGCCCACGATTTCAGAGTGGGCATGCTGGGATATTTGCCGGATAAGCGTCTTGCGGTAGGCTTCAGGCATCCAGTCTTTTGGCTCAATTTTTATTTCTGCGTCTATCCTGTCCTGAAAATACTCCTCAAGATGAAACTGATCCATAATTTGGTAGGTTGGCTGAAGTAGAGATTTATGCTTCTGTATCAATCGGGTACAAAAGTAAACCATTTTATCGTAAAAAGCGAACAGTTGTTCGTAAAAAAAAATTTGACCACACTTGTCGATATGGAATAATATAGCCTATTTTTGCCATACGTTCTACATTGCAAATAAACGCTTTCATTGAATCTCTCAGTTTAAGGCAATTATAATCCCTTCAGTGAATTTTCTCAAGTCCTTGACCTTTTTTGAACATTGGTGCAGCGAGCCGCGCTTTCTCAATCAAAAAGTCAATGTCCGCCACACCAGTTCTTGTCTTTGTTTGATGGATTTTCGGCAACGGCGCGCTTCCCGTCCTCGGGATTATTTGCGCAAGGTATTTCCAACTGTGCCCAAAGTCTTGTCGAACCCCATTTTCAGCCAAGCACACGGATAATCAATATCTTTTCAACATTGCAGACTGCTGTTGAAGCATGTTAAAACCGATTTAAATGCCCGACCCTGACGGGTCAACCTGCCATGTTTTGTCAAAAAATCATGTCGGGTGAGGTTTCGGACGGGCGCAACAAAAAATTCCCAGCTACATGGCAAACACAGCCTCACAGGTTGAATTCGTCAATGAAATGGCCCTGAAACTCAAGAATCTGGGCATCATACACCGGGTGACTGACGACGTGCCGATTCATGGCAGAAGGACCCTGCCGGTGGACGGCAAGGACCTGCTCAATTTCACCTCCTGCAGCTATCTGGCCATGGAAACCGATGAACGTCTCCGGAAAGGGGCCATGGATGCCATTGACCGATACGGGGTTCAGTTCGATTGCTCCAGGGCCTACGTCTCCATCCATGCCTACGAGGAATTGGAGGACCTGTTGGCCAAAGTCTTTGGCAAGCCGGTGGTGGTGACGACTTCAGTGACCTCGGGCCACTTTTCCGCCATGCCGGTGCTGGTGAGCCCCAGGGATGCGATGATCCTGGACCACCAGGTGCATACCAGCGTGCAGATGGCAGTGAAAATGGTGAAAGCCGGTGGCGCCCATGTGGAGATGATCCGACACAATCGCCTCGATTACCTGGAGAGCCGCATTTTGAAACTCAGCCAGGAGTACGAGAAGGTCTGGTACATGGCTGACGGAGTTTACTCCATGCACGGCGACCTGGCGCCGATGGAAGGGCTGAACGCCTTGCTGGACAAGTATGAGCAGTTCCACCTTTACGTGGACGACGCGCACGGCATGAGCTGGACCGGGGCAAACGGGGCGGGTGCAGTGCTGGCACAGGCGTCTTTCCATCCAAAGATGGTGCTGCTGACTTCCCTGGGAAAAGCCTTTGGTTCCTCCGGTGGCGTGGCCGTTTTTCCGGATGAGGCCACGAAAAACTTAGTAAGAAATTGTGGCAACACATTGATTTTCACCAGCCCCCTCACACCTCCCGTGCTGGGAGCAGCCATTGCTTCCGCCAAGATCCACCTCAGCGGTGATATTTACCTGCGGCAGCAGGAGTTGCGCCTCCGCATGGACCATTTCATGCAGCGGGCGCAGTCGCTGTCCTTGCCCATCATCAGTCCGGGGGAATCCCCTGTTTTCTTCCTGGGTGTGGGTGCCCCGGAGGTCACCATGCAACTGGCACGGCGAATGATGGACCTGGGCTTTTTCATGAGCCTGGCTGTTTATCCGAGTGTCCCCTACAATCAGTCGGGAATTCGGCTGATGACTTCGCTTTATCATTCGCTGGAAGATATTGACCAGCTGTTGGAAACCCTGGCTGCCGAGTTGGAGACAGTCTTCAGGTCGAATGACTACAACGTCGACAAGATCCTGAGTGCTTTCAAATTGGAGGCTGTGTGAAGGTGGCATTGTGCCGGAGGCTTGTTTCGCAGCGGTTCTGTTGCAAAGGCAGATGTCTGGAAGGATGCGAGCCTGTCTCAAAATCGCCACGTACGGGGTACCTTCTTTTAGAAGGAGATTGTCTCAAATGACCTGGCAATCCGTTTCGCCGGTGCCGATTGAAGCCTCGGAAAAGGCGTTCGGCCGGACAGCCGCCCGCCGAACGCCGTGAAAAACCCCATCCCCCCCCGGGTTT
>JBEAYO010000206.1:0-6408 GCA_041159285.1 Bacteroidota bacterium
TAAAAAAAAGTCCCCCGGCGGGGTTTGGCCTCCCCCAACCCGCGGCCGGGGAAGAGAGGGCTCTTGGCGGGCCTTGAAGGCCCGCCAAGAGCTCTCCATAGGCTTGGGGCCTCCGTCACCAAAAGCCATTATCCTCCGCGCTATGCTATCCGCCAATGGTCACCTGGAAAACCACCTCGGCATCGGTCTCCCCGGTGGAGCAAGGATCGGTAGCCTGCTTGTCAGGCTCGTGCTTGAGCGATACCTGCAGGGTGCCAGCGCCCGCCTGGTCCGTGCTCACTGCGCTCACCAGGCCCAGCGGAGCCCCATTACTGTCCTGGTCGCTGGCCACCGGGGCAGCCATGGAGCCAGTGGCTGAGAAACAAACCAGGTGCTCCGCACTTTCCCCGGACACCTCCTCCGTCAGGTCCTCCGTTTGTAGCGGGTCGCTCTCATCCAGGAATTCCACCTGCAGCGTGTAGCTGGTGGCAGCGGCAAGCTGGATGTCCTCCACTACCGGCGGCTGCCCGCCGTCTCCGTCCAGGTCCCTGGCAGCGAATGAAACAGGTTCGCCCCCGGCCGGCGTAAAGGTCAGCTTCACCGTGGTGATCAACTCCTGCTCGTTCGGCTTCGGATTGTCATCCTTGTCGCAAGCGGTGAAGGTAACTGCGTATAGCGTAATCAACATGAAAGTCAAAAATGAATTCAAGGTTTTCATAATCTTAGGTTTTTGTTAGTGTAACTGTTTAGCTCCTCTGGCAGATACCGCTGGCCTGCCGGAAGGGGTTGTGTAAAAATCCCCGGGGCGCAGTGCCCTGCTTTGAAAAGGGCGCGGGGCACAGCCGAGCGCCCTTTCAAGAAGCCATACAGCACCGGCGGAACCAGCCGCAAGGGATTTTTACACAACCCCTAAGAACCCCTTTCCGCGGCCGGCGGCGCGCTTAAGGCGCGTTTCCGGCAGGCAAGCAGCATCCCCCAGGGGTGCCAATCAGTTACCTGTTAGTTTTCAATAAGTGAATCTCAGCCACACCGAAACATTCCTCCCCATCTCCTCCCCGAAGTACCGCAGCCGGTTCAGATAGTCGCGGTAAGCTGTGTTGAACAAATTGTTGATATTCAGTCCAAAATGAAGCGGATAGCCGTGGAGCTCCGCACTGGCGCCCGACTGCAGGCTGAACAGCGCGTAGGCAGCCGGCGGCGGCGCGTAATCCTGCCCGGCCGGCACCCTTTGCTGCCGGAAGACGTAATCGAAGGTCAGCCTGACAAACGGCCGGTCCGCAGCGCCGGCCTGCTGCCCCAGCGGCAGGTTGTACTGCACGCCCTGGCGGATGCGGTCGGCGGGCATCAGCACCAGCCAGTCATCTTCCCGGAGGTTCCTCGCCCGAAGCACGGAGGCACCCGATTGGAACTCCAGCCAGGGGAAGGGCTTCCAGGCCCCCGTCCAGTCGAAGCCCAGCAGGCGGGCATCGGCCTGCTCATAGGCAAAGGCCGGGAAAGCCCCCCGGATGGTGAGCACGGGCCTGGACAGCGGTTGCAGATAGATGAAGTCGCGCACGAAGTTGCGGTAAACAGCCAGGGTGCCGGACAGGGTCCTGCCATTGTCGTATTCCAGCGTCAGGCTGAGGTTGTAGGCCCGCTCCGGCTTCAGATCGGACCTGCCCCGCTCATAGCTGGCCGAGCCATGGTGGACTCCCTCGCTGTACAGCTCGTTCACCCCCGGGGCACGCCAGGCGCTGCCTGCATTCAGCCGCAGACGCCATTGGTCGGAAAAGCGGTAAATGGCACCCGCGCTGGCCGACAGGTTCCGGAAATTGAGCGTGCTGTCCAGCACCTCATTGCCCCGGCGCAAGGCCTGGATCTGCCGGAGGTCGAAGCGCAGCCCTGCCTCCAATTCCAGCGGGAAGGGATAGTTCCGCCAGCGCTCCACCCAGAAGAAACCCGCCGTCTGGCTGTTGTAATCGGGGATGAGCCCGCCGCGGTCCGTGGTGTTCCGCTGGGCCATGGCCTGGAAGCCCATGCTGCCGCTCAGATGGCGCCATTGCCGGTGCTCCCAGGCAGCATCGAAGGTATGCGTGGTGACCTCGAACATCATTTCCGGCAGTTCCGTTTCAGCCGGGACGGAGGAAAAGCGCTTGTGGGCGTCGAATTCCTGCCGCCGGTTGAACTGCCGCGCATACTGGAGGGAGAGGCGGCCCTTTTGCCCCAGTTGTCTGGAGGCGCTGGTCTTCAACAGGTAATGCGCCACTCGTTGCAGGGGGCGGCCCAGCGAGTAGGAGAAGCTGCCATCTCCCGTCGGTCGCCCCCTTTCAATGGCCTGCTGCAGGTCTGTCAGGTTGCCGATGTGGGCGCCCTTGAATATGCCCAGGTCCGTAAAAAACTGACTGAAGAACACCTCCGAATGCCACTGCCGGCGGCTCAGGTCGAGGGTCGCCGAGTAGTTCATCTCCCGGAGGGCCGTGTTTTCCAGGAAATAACCCGGGGTGTGCAGGTTGCCGCCCCTTCGGAGGGTTCCCTGCAGCCTTGCGCCCAGGGGCAGCTTGCCCCGGAGGCGGCTTTCCAGACTGGCACTCAGGGCGCCCGTCCTGCCGTTGGAAAAGCCCGCGAGATGCAGTTCCCCACCGGTACCGGCGGTTTCCCTGACCGGTTTCGGCAGCACCAGGATGACGCCGCCCATGGCATCGGCGCCATAGCGGACGCTGTTGGCGCCATACTCCACCGCCACTTCACCGGCAAGGTAGGGATCTATCTCGGGGGCGTGGTCCACCCCCCATTGCTGCCCTTCCTGGCGCACGCCATTGTTCAGGATCAGGATCCTGTTGGAGTGGAGCCCCCGGATGACCGGCTTGACGATGGACCCTCCGGTTTGCAGGGTGGTGACACCCGGCAATTTGCGCAGGGCATCCCCGAGGGTCTGCCCTTTCACCGAGGTGAGCTCCAGGCCATCAAGCCTTGATTTTGCCTGGGTGGACAGCGGTTCCATCGCCCTTTCCCTGACAACCACCTCCTGCAAACCCAGCGCCTCGTGCTGCAGCTCAAAATCCGCCACGACGTTTCCACTCACCCGCACCTGTCGCACGACATGGGCACAGCCGATGTGCTGGCAAACGATGGTGTAGGTGCTGTCGCACAAATCGTGAAAGTGGAACTTGCCCTGTTCATCGGTCACGACGCCGGTGTTCAGCTCCGCAATGGACACCTCCGCAAAGGCGATGGGATTTCCCGTCCCTGCTTCCGTTACCACGCCGCAAAGGGTGGCGGTACAGGTCTGCGCCTGTGCCATGCGGGGCAGGTAAAATGCCGTCAGTGCCAGGAGGAAACTGGTTTTCAGCTTCATCAGTAGAATGAGAGACTGATTGCGGAGGGTTCGCCGGGCGGAGAAAACAGCTGTTTTTCACCCGCGATGAGCCGGCCGCAATGAGCCAGATTAATCACTTGCAAAGGAGGAAATACCTTCGATAGTTCGTCGGATGGCAGCACTCCTGCCATCCGCCGCGCGCAACCCTCAGGAGCAATCTGGCTCCCGACTGCGCACAGCACTTGATGGAACAAGGCGATTGACAACATCCCATCGCGGCTGAATGAAAAGCCACGACGGCGATGTCGATGGAGCATACCCCGACAAAACCCAGGGCATCCTCACGCTTGCAAGGATTTGGTAAAAAAATAAAAAGTAAACTTCAGCCGGTGACGGAGGCAGGCGGGCCGCGACGCTGGAAATGCCACTTCATCCGTCTGGCGTCGGATTGCTGGTCGTGGAAGGGTATTTTTACAGAATTGTAATCCAGACTTAATTTGGGAAACTCGACAAGGCTCAGCTGGGCGGGTGCGAAATGCAGGAAGCACACGAAGCAGTCCTCCGGCGCGTATTCCTCGCTGTGGAGGTGTTTTTCGCTGCCAGGCGCGGCACAACGGAGCGTATCCTCATGGGCATGCTCCAGCAAGTGGTGCATTTCCTTGAAGACCACTGCCTGCAGTACGAGAAGCGCCAGCATGGCGCCCGTCGTCGCGCGGTATGTCGTGCTTTTTCTCAACGGATGTCGTTGTTGTTTGTCCACAGGGGTTGTGTAAAGAGTCGCCGGGGCGCAGTATCCAATGTTTATAAAAGGGGCGGGCTGCGCTGTGCTCCTTTTCCGGCAGCTGGGCAGCACCGGCGGAATAAGCCGTATGGACTTTTACATCACCCAAACTCTTTATTAATGCTTTTTCCGGCGGAACGGTTGCTAAATTAGGAATATTTCATGGGATTTTTTACAAAAAGATGGCAAAAGGATGGCAAGTTGCAGGATGAGCATCGGGCCACTGAAATCCAAATTCGCTCCTGCCGGCCTGACGGCCAAAGCCGCCAGCCAGCGGGAAGGCGTCCAAGCCCTGAAAGGGCGGCATATACCGCTTGAGCATCCTGCCCGGCAATGTCCGGCGCCACCAGCCGTCCCCCTTCGTTTTCTTCAAAATCCCCTGGAAAACAGCCCTGGAAACGTTATTTTTCCGTACATTTACCAATAAGGCAGCGTCCGAATTGAAAACATTCCGGCATCGGAAAATTCATTCACCCAACCTGCTGAAAACCAACTTTTTATAACAAGTCAAAAGCACTGGCAGCCCCCGCTGCCAATCCGGCCGCCTTTGACGATAAAAAAACACCGCAATGAAAAAGATCATCTTCCTGTCGCTGATCCTGGTCCTGGTGCAGCAAAGCAGCGCCGGACAAACCCGTAAATTCCTCCGGGATAAAATCGCGGAGTGGGGCTCCTGCAAGAACGTCGCCATGACCCTCACCGGCGGCGACGTGGCCCTCATAGAACGCAACGGCTGGGCCGCCACCGGCATACCCGACGAAATGACAGCGGAACTCAACGAACTCAACGACAAGGACGAGCTGATCGACGACGTCGTCCTCACGGAAGAGGGCAACTGGCTCGTGCTCTGGAGCAACAACGGCGTCACCTCCTCCGGCGCCCCCCGCTCCCTGGACGAGATGATAGACCAGTGGAACGAGGCGGCGGAAACCATCAACTCCATCACCTTCAACGACGCGGGCGACTGGATCATGATCAGCGACGACAAGTACTCGGCCTCCGATGCGGAGTTGTTGGAGTGGATTGGCCAGGGGGAGAACGAATTCGGCGAGCTCTGGGCCGCTCACATGACCAACACCGGGCTCGTGGCGGTGTACGAAAACGGCTACAAGTTCCTGGGCGATGTGCCGGACAACCTGATTGAAAAGCTCAACGAGACCGACCTCGACGTGTACCGCCTGAAATTCCTGAGCGATGGCTCTTATTTCATAGCCGACGAGGAGGGGAATTACGTTTATTTCCTATAGGATGGGGAGACCCGCTCCTGCTGGTTTAAGAGGCGAAGCCGCCAGCCAGCGGAGCGGGTCAGCGCCATTTGGAAGATTGGTAACAAGGCAGGCTTCAGCCAATCACCGTTTGAATTTAATCACCTCGCACTTGTCAGCCCCTTTCTTGTCAAACATCATGATCAACCCATCCGCATCCGGAAATTTCTTTCTCGCCCGTTTAATTAAATGATTCCTGATTGATTCATATTGCGTGTCAGCTACAAAGGTGATTTCAACCGTGCCTAAGTTCTCAAAAGGCATCACGGGCTTGCTATCTGTGAAAATGTAAAAGCCCTGCACCTTCACCACTTCCGCCGTTGCGAAATGCTGCTCGTAACCCACCACCCTGAAGGCAACCAAGGCTAACAGGCAGCAACTAAGGACAAATCCAATTAAGTATTTTTTCATATTTGTTCATTTTTTGTAACTGCTTAGCCCCCCTTGCAGCTGTTGCTTGTTTTCCGGAAAGGGCGGTCGGCGGCGCGCCTGAGCGCGCCACCGACCGCCAGGAAACCCCTCCCCTTCCCGGCGGGCTTCGCCCGCAGGGAAGTTTTTTAGGGCGCGGGGCTGCGCCCCGCGCCCTTTCCGGAGCTTAGCGGCATCTGCAAGAGGTATCCAACGGTTACTTCTACCCTTTCCTCACAACAAAGTTTTGCGGATTTTGTCTTTAGAAGTTTTCCTGATTTTTTGGGCAAACTGCACGCAGGATTGAGCAAATCATATCACCTTTCCCAGCGGTGCCCAACAAATATTGCGGCGCCCAACAAATATTGCGGCGCCCTACAAATATTGCGGTGCGCTGCACCTTGGGGGCTAGGTTACGCACCGACTACAAATATTGCGGTGCGCTGCAAATATTGCGGTGCGCTGCACCTTGGGGGCTAGGTTACGCACCGGCTACAAATATTGCGGTGCGCTACAAATATTGCGGTGCGCTGCACTTTGGGGGCTAGGTTACGCACCGGCTACAAATATTGCGGTGCGCTACAAATATTGCGGTGCGCTGCACCTTGGGGGCTAGGTTACGCACCGGCTACAAATACTGCGGTGCGCTACAAATATTGCGGTGCGCTGCACCTTGGGGG
>JBEAYO010000207.1:0-6373 GCA_041159285.1 Bacteroidota bacterium
ACTGCAGTTCGCAGCTCCAGGGAGGTTTTGAGGTAGAATTCGAAATCATCTGCGAGATCCTGCAATGAAGCCTCCATCACCAACCGGAGAGAATAAGGGTGCATGACCCGGTTGTCGCCCAGTTCCCAGCTCAATTCATGGAAGGCGCGCTTGTCCACGATCTTGCCCACGTAGAGCTCGTTCATTGATATGGTCTCTTCCTGCTGTGTGAAAATGCTCCGCAATTGCAGGAAGTGATAAAACTGGCTGTTGGGAGGGCGCTTCAAGTCCACTCGGACGTATGGAACCAGCCGGGTGTAAGCCAGGTGGGCTGTGGTAAGGCCGGTGGCCGTGGGTAAGTCCTCCGGCGTCTCGTAGCCGTAACGGCGCCCGGTGAGTCCTATGGCGATGCTGTGTATGCTGCCAGACCCGCGCGTGAACACATTGAATTGAATGCGCCCGGTGCCGCTGATTCTTTTCGAATTGAAGCCGAATTCAGGAAGTAGCTGGTACTCCAGCTTTCTGCCGGGAACCAGACCGTTGTGAATCAGGATACCCGGTGAAATGCCATCGTAGATGTTCCAGCCCATCACGGGCATGATGTTCAGGGTTGTCCGGCGGCTGTTTTCAAGAAAGCCGCCGAGCCTCAGCTGCAAGGGTTCCATAGTTTTTAACGACCCGCTGGATTTTAGGTAATTGTTCTTCCGCCATGCCTCGAGGGTGACATGCCCGGCATCCAACTCAAAGCGGTCGCACTGCTGGCAGTCCGGAAACGATACCGTTTGCCTTCCGCTGAAGCCCTCAAACCAGCGCGTGGCCACCAGGCTGTCTCCCTGGTAGGCAGAAACCGGGAAAGGCGGTTCAAATCTGCCCTTGTTGGCCACCTTGAGTTTGACTCCCTGCTGCTCACCGGAAGGCTGTACATTTTTCAGCTCATAATCAAGCTGCTTGGTGGAGTTCAGGTATCCGTCGAACAGCCAGGTCAGGCTTTTGCCTGTTTGCTGTTCCAGGTGCTCGCGCAGGTCGCGGGGATAGGGGTGCCTGAATTTCCATTGTTGATAATAGGATTTCATCGCCTGGTCAAAGCGCTCCAGCCCCAGATAGGCGGCAAGATGCCAGAAGGCATAGCCGGGCTTGAAATAAGCGCCGATGCCGTAATTCAGGGTGGAAAGCTTGTCCGGGTGCGTCTCCGGTGCCTGGTCCTGTGCACGGCGGCACTGGAAAAGATAGGCCAGCTCTGTGGGCTCATAATCCGAGCCCTGGGTCAGGAAACCGGGAAGGTTCATGCTGCTGCGCTGCCCGTAGTAGGTTTCCATGTAGCGGTACTCGTAATAGCTGTTCAGGCCCTCGTCCATCCAGGCGTGGTCGCGTTCGTTGGAGGCCAGGATGCCATAGAACCAGTTGTGGCCCACCTCGTGGGTGATGACGTTGTCCAGGGCCTTGGCCGAGCCGGATTTCCCGATCACGGTGATCATGGGGTACTCCATTCCCGCGCCGGCACTCAGGGCGCTCTGGACGGCCGTGGCCTGGGGCCAGGGGTATTCGCCCACGTGGGTGGAATAAAACTCCACGGCCCTTTTGACATAAAAAGCACCCTGGGTCCACAAATCGGCTTCCTCATTGGTGAACATCGCCCAGGCGGCCACCTTTTTTCCGGAGGGCAGCACCGCCTCGTCGCGCAGCACGTGGAAGCGCTTGTCGGCAAACCAGGCGAAGTCGTGCACGTTCTCGGCCGTGTAGCGGATGGTCTTCTTGCTGGTGCTGGAGGCGGGAAACTTGGTGTCCTTTGGAAAGCCCTGTTGGATCAGCGCCTGGGTGGCTGCTGCTTTTTCATTTAAAAACTGTTGTTCCGATTCCGTCTGCAGCGAGCCCGTGGCACCCACCACATAGTTGTCGGGAAGGGTGATGCTCACGTCGTAGTTGCCGAATTCGGAGTAAAACTCACCTTGGTTGAGGTAGGGCATGGGGTGCCAGCCCTTGTGGTCGAGAACCGCCGGCTTGGGGTACCACTGCGTCATTTGATAGGAAGACCCCACGTGCCCCAGCCTGGAGAAGGAGTCCGGGATCTTCAGGGTAAAGGGGGTGGACAGCAGCAGGGTTTCCCCGGGTTGCAGGGGACTGTTCAGCCTGACCACTGCCAGGTCGGGTTGTCCGGGCTGCAGGTACCAGGTCGCTTTTTTTCCATTTGCGGAGAAATCCAGTCTGGAATATGCCCCTCGCTCGCTATCTTTGGCGAAATAATACCGGGTTTCCCCCAGGCGCAGCATTTGCTTGCCGAAGTCGGTGAGGGGTTTGCTGAAGGCGTTTCCCCAGAGGTGTATCCAGAGGGAATCGAGGGGCTTGGGCGATTGATTGGTGTATTCCATCGCAATGTCCCCGCTGAGGGTGTGCGCCTGGTCGTCGAGTTCCACCTTGATGGTGTAGTTTACCCGCTGTTGGAAGTAGTCCTGCGCGGGCAATGCCGTTGCCAGGAGCAGCGCGCCAATTGCGCTGAGGATGAGTCGTCTGATGTTTGACATATGATGTGGTTCTAAATGGTGGCTGCCTCTAAGGACCCAGCGAGCTTTTGAAAATTGCTTCATCGGCGTCGCTTGGCTTCCTGAAAGGGCGCAGGGCGGGCAGCAAGCCTGCCCTGCGCCCAAAAACTCCCTCCGGGCTGTCTTAAAAGATCCGGCAATCCGTTCCGCCGGTACTTCCCAATTGACGAAAAGGGTGATCGGCGGGACTGTGGCCCGCATCCTTTTCAAAGAGAGGCAAGGCACCCCGGCGACTTTTACACAACCCTACGAGGTATTCATAATTTTAATACTAAGGTAAATTATTTTCTCGATGAAAACAAGCCTCCTTCTCGCACTCTCACTGCTGTTCAGCCATCCTGCGCTCGCACAGGCCAGCTTTCCTGAATCCTGGCAAGGCAACTGGGCAGGAACCCTTGAAATCTTCAACGGCGGCGGCAAGGTGATGGAAACACCCATGGAACTGCTAATCCAGCCTACTGAAGACTCCAGCCGCTACACCTGGACCATCATCTACGGCAAGGACCGCGAAGCCGGGAAACGCCCTTATGAGCTCGTCATCATCGACAGAAAGAATGGCCAATACGCCATAGATGAAAAGAACTCCATCATCATGGAAACCTACCTGATCGGCGGAAGGCTTTACCAGTGGTTCGAGGTGGAGGGAATCCTTCTTCAATCCACCAACTGGCTGGAAGGCGATGAACTGGTCTGGGAACTCATCAGCGGAAAATCAGAACCGGTGAGCATAACGGGCAATCAGGAGGTGAACGGGGAAAAAATATCAGCGGTGAAAACATTTCCAATCAAAAACCTGCAATTCGCCAGGCTGAAAAGAACCTGAGGCCTGTGCGCCAGGCACCCCTTTCCAGACAATAAGCCATCGCCTGTGCTGCTTTCAGGAGAACCCCAGACATCTCAATCTTGAAACAAAACTACTTCAATATGCCAACAGGAAAAGTTGAATTCATCAGCATCCGAACCGCCCGACGCGGCAACGTCCAGGCCGTCCAATCCGTCACTGCCAATGAAGAAAACGGCCTCAACGGCGACCACTACAGCAGTAAAAGCGGCAAACGCCAGGTCACCCTCATCCAGGCTGAACACCTCCCCGTCGTCGCCTCGCTGCTCAAAAAAGCACAAATCGACCCCATCCTCACCCGCCGCAACATCGTCGTCTCCGGCATCAACCTGCTCGCCCTCGACGGCAAGCAATTCCAGATAGGACAGGCCATCCTCGAAATGACCGGCCCCTGCGAACCCTGCGAACGCATGGAGGAAAACCTCGGCCCCGGCGGACTGGATGCCATGCAGGGACACGGCGGCATCACCGCCAAAGTCATCCGCGGCGGCATCATCAACATAGGAGACGACGTTGCCCCGCTCCCCAAAACCACCCCCTGAACCATGCTGCGCGAATTCAGAAACTCCAACTTCTTCATCAAACTCAGCAACTGGGAATTCTGGCCCGCCAGCATCGCCAACCTCCCGCTGCTGCTGTTCTGGGCCTGGTTCGCCCTGCGCAGCAGAAAACCCCTGTTCTTCAGCGCCGCCAACCCCGTCATCGAAACCGGCGGCCTCTGGGGTGAATCAAAATACCACATCCTCCAGCGCATCCCAAAGTCCCACCTGCCCCTCACCCGCTTCATCCCCGCTGGCAGCACCGCCGCGGAAGCCCTCGGCAAAATGCAGGCCGCCGGACTGGATTTCCCGGTCATTGCTAAGCCCAACGTCGGCGAGCGCGGCTTCCTCGTCGCCAAAATCGAATCGGCGCAGGCCCTGGCTGACTACGTCGCCCACCACCCCGTGGACTTCCTCATTCAGGAGTTCATAGCCCTGCCCATGGAGCTGGCCGTGTTGTACCACCGCTTCCCCGACAGCCGCCGCGGCCAGGTGACCTCCGTCTGCCTCAAGGAAACCCTGCACGTGACAGGCGACGGCCGTCGCTGCGTCGCCGAACTCATGCAACTGTCGCCTCGCGCCAGGCTGCAAGCCGACCGATTTGAAAAAAATTTCCCGGAACTCATGAGCCGCATACCCGCAGACAGGGAAGTCCTCGAACTGGAGCCCATCGGCAACCACAGCCGCGGCACCTGCTTCCTCAACGGCAACCACTTGATCGACGAACGGCTGAACGCTGCCTTCGACCGGCTGGCGCTTCAAATGGAGGGCATCCACTACGGCCGCTTCGACCTCAAGTGCGTCTCTGTGGAAGACATTAAAGACAATGGCAACTTCGTCGTGATGGAATTCAACGGCGTCGGCGGTGAACCCGCCCACATCTACGACCCCTCCTATCCCGTCTGGAAAAAATACAGGGACTTCTACCGGCACTGGCGGATCATTTACCGCATTCACCGTGAGCAGACCCGGCGCGGCATAAAAAGCATGGGCCTCTGGGAGGCCATGGACAGCCTCAGGGCTTATTTCAACTATAAAAAACAAGTGGAAAACTTTGCGGCAGCAGCATCGGAGCAGTCCCATCCCGCTGCGCACGGGCCACAGTCAACCCCTGCATCGACGTGATTGCACACTTCTTCATCGCATTCGGACTGAGCTTTGTCGGCTCCCTGCCCTTTGGCATGATCAACATGATGGTGGCCCATACGGCCATCGAGAAAGGACTTCGCTATGCCCTTTGGGCTGCGGCAGGCGCTGCGCTGGTGGAGTTCTTCCAGGTGTTCATCGCCATCAAGTTCACCTGGCTGTTCACTGAAAACCCCGCGACGGACTTCTGGTTCAAGCTGGTCGCCACTGTCGTCTTTTTCGCTGCGGGGACTTATTTTTTCTTTTTTGCAAAAATGAGGAGGAAAGTGCCGGAAGAGCAACAAGTCAACAGCCGGCGCAGCGAGTTTTTCAAGGGTGCCCTGGTGAGTTCCCTCAACCTCATGGTCATCCCCTTCTGGATTTTCTATGGCACCCTGCTGGCAGCCAACGGTCTGCTGGTCAAGGACAACCAGCATGTGCTGGCCTTTTCCTGCGGCACGG
This sequence comes from Bacteroidota bacterium, assembly GCA_041159285.1. Taxonomy (GTDB): domain Bacteria; phylum Bacteroidota; class Bacteroidia; order Chitinophagales; family Saprospiraceae; genus UBA6168. The sequence continues at coordinate 5,484 of JBEAYO010000207.1, forward strand.
TTTTCGGCACTTTCACCCTGCTGTTGCTGTACGCCCTGCTGGGCGACCGCATTCTGAGCCGTTCGGCCCAGATCACCATGTGGGTCAATAAGTTCATCGGTCTGGCGCTCTATGGCTTCGGCGTCTATCAGCTCGTGAAGCTGATGTACCTCTGAGTGTGCGCCTGCCGCCTCAGCAAAAACGCTCGTAGGCCATTTTCAGGTTGGCGGCAATCATGTCGGCGCTGCGGCCTTCGATGTGGTGGCGCTCCAGGAAATGGACCAGCCGGCCGTCCTTGAACAGGGCGATGGCAGGCGAGGAGGGAGGGTATGGCAGGAGGTATTCCCTGGCCTTTTCAGTGGCATCGCGGTCCACTCCCGCAAACACGGTGTAGAGTTTTCCAGGCGCCTTTTCGTTTCCGAGGGAGATGCGAACGCCGGGGCGCGCATTGGCAGCAGCGCAGCCGCATACGGAGTTGACAACGACCAGGGCCGTGCCTTCCTGATTCTCGAGCACTGTTTCCACCTCGCTGGCGCTCTTGAGGCTTTCAAAACCCAGCATTTCCAGTTCCTGGGCCATGGGTGCTGTAAGTTCTACCGGATACATATTGTTATTTGTTTTGTGATGATGGTTGTTGTTCGGCAAAATTATGCCTTAATTCATTCTAAATACAAATAAGCGGAGTGAAAGTTTGAGTCTGCCTGAAAGTAGGGGCGGTATCCATCAGTTTTCCTGAAAAGGTCTCCCCGCGCGGCAGTCCATTCCGTCGGTGCTGCGGAGACACTGGAAAGGGCGAATGGCCGGCCTGAGGCCGGCCATTCGCCCTAAAAACCCCTTTCCGTAGTAGCAGACTGTCTAAAAAGACCCGGCAATCCGTTCCGCCGGTGCCAATCTGCTCCTGGAAAGGGCAT
>JBEAYO010000208.1:0-6369 GCA_041159285.1 Bacteroidota bacterium
ACCTTAAATCATACAATGGATGCATTCTTCGAATTCCTTAAGTACTTCTTTATCGGAATCTTCGCGCTCATCGCCCTTTTCCTAATCCTGTTGGCACTGCCAAAAAGCAGGCTGCGAAACCTCATCCTGGAAATCACAGGCTGGGGAACTGCGGCTACCGCCACGGCTTCGGTCATCAGCCCGATTGACCCGGTGCCGGATTTTATCCCCCTGCTGGGCCAGATGGACGACCTGGGAATGATTGTCCTGGGGATTTGCAGTGCCATCCTGGCTGCCTACCTGCGCAGACAGAGAAAGCAGCAGGTACAACCCTAAACAGGACTGGCCTGCAATTGCAGGAATAGCGGAAAATCGAGCGAGGTGATTTAAAAATCGTGGCCAGCCTTGCACACAAAAAAGATAAGTTTTAAGTTTACGCCCTGAAACGAACTTTGCCTTCAGGCATTGAAAATTGCTCTGCCAAATTCTTATCCATTTTCCCTGGATTTGCCTTTAAGACCCTCTCACTGGAACTTGAGTTATTCCCTATACTTTATTTATTTTTGAACGAACAGCACTCTATTTTATCCCATGAAAGTAATCAAACAACTACTCACCCTGTTGTTATTGCAGGCCGCTTTGTCGGCAAACGCCACTACCTACACCCTCATCGCATCCGGCAGCTGGAATAATCCAGCCGTTTGGAGCCCCTCCGGGATACCTTCCTCAGGCGATGATGTCGTATTCTCAGACAATGGAAGTCCGCTCAGGCTGACCTTGAGCGGGGATGTCACCATCCGCTCCCTTGCCTACGACGGGGATTACCGGCGAGACACCCTGAACGGCGTCGGCACCATCGAGCTGACTGAAAACTCAAGCTGGACTGGCGGCTGGATTGCCGGACAAGTGAAGATTATCGTTCCGGCCGGCAAGTCCCTTGCACTGAGCCTGGATTCGGACACCAGCAACCGAAAATGCCTGCGCGACAATGCCCAGATCATCAACTACGGCACCATGACCTGGCAAAATCTGGGCATTTTCTACTACGGCAACCCCCTGATCCACAACCTGGGCACCTTCGTTGACAATACCGGCTTCAATCGGCTTTACAGGGCGGATGATGACAACATCAGTAATTTTTACAACCTGGGATTCATCAACGACGGGGTTTTTATCAGCAATAGCCAGGAGCTGACCATCCACATCGGTTTCATCAACAACGGCACCGTCAACATTCAGTCTGGTTGGTCGCATGGCGACGTCTGGCTGCTTAATAACGGCACTTTTAACGTGAACTCCTCCGGTGCTCAGAACCACCAGTTTTACAACTTCAGAAGCAAGAACGGCACGCTTCACTTCGGCACCAACACGACCTTTGTGATAGCCAACACCTCAGTCAACGGTGGCTCCAGCCTGGGCAACGTGACAGGAAACAGCGGCACGCTGTTACTTGGCTATAACAACAGCCAGGCCGTCACAGAATTCTATGCGCCGACCGCTCCCGGCATTGCCCTGAACTTCGGCGCTCAGGGCAAAATAGGCCTGTACACGAACCTCACGGTTTACCACTCCGGAAACTTTGAAAAGTCAGTCGTGGGCAATGGGAAACTAATTGTAGCACCCGGTGTGACCCTGACCTGGAAAGAGGGCATCCTATCGGGCAACGCTGACATGGAAGTTAGCGATGGCGCCACACTCAATATTTACTTTTCACCGGATAAGGGCTTGACGGACACGTCCAGCCTGGTAAATTATGGCATCATCAACTTCCAGGGGAGTACCATCCGCCTGCAATCCGCCCAAGCCTCGATTCAGAACAATGGAATTTTCCGCCTGCAGGACAACAGTCCGATCCAAAGCCTGGCTCCGAGCGGGTTGCCTATATTGTACAACAACGGGCTGTTCGAGAAAACGGCCGGCTCCGGCACTTCTCAGATCCAGGCCAAATGCATCAACGGCGCCAACGGAACCTTGTCGGCCAACTCCGGGATGCTTGAGTTCTTCTTTCCCGTGACCAACCAGGGCCGGCTGTCAGGCACCACCACCATTTCACTGCCCTACAACCAGTCTTCGTTGGACGGCACCCTCGCACCAGGCAACCCATCGGGCACACTCAATATTTCGGGTGGATTCACCTTCACCGGCACGGTGGAGATTGGCGCGAACGGAAGCTCGGTGGACAGGCTGCAAATCGGGGGACAGCTGGTGCTCTCTCCTGGCACCAAATTGAAGCTGTTGCAAGGGCCGGTCATGCTGCCTCCCAGCACGACCTTCACGATGGTGCAGGCCAATGGCAACCTCAGCGGAACCTTCACCAATGTGGAATTCCCCTGCTCCAGCTACCAGCTTAGCTACACCTCGCAGCAGGCAAGGCTGCAGACCGGTGCTGCCGGGGCTGGTTTCACGCTAAATTCCTGGACGGGCGCCACCGGCTCAAGCTGGTCAGTGGCCGTCAACTGGAGCAGCGCAGTGGTGCCCATGCCCTGCCATGATGTCGAAATCCCCGCCAGTTCAAACGTCCTGGTGCAGCAGGGCATCTCGGCAATGGCGCACATACTGACGGTGTTGCCTGGCAGCACCCTTGAGGTAGAGCTAGGCGGGGAGTTGACGGTGAACGGGGACTGAGACAGGAGTCTGCGGCTGTAGGCTGCTACAGGGACCACAACACACCCTGGTTCCTGTACGCCACGAGGCCATGTCCCTTGGCCAAATACAGTTCGTAGTCCCTGGCACTGTCCGGCGCGTGGTCGAGCCTGACCTTGAATACCTGCTCGTAATTACCGGATGGCGTCTCGAAGGCGTCCAGCAGTTCCACCCTTCGGTTCCTGGCGTGGTTGTGGACGTCGAACGCCGTTGAATAACAGGTTCCTCCCAAAATGCCCTGCCAGTTCTCCGAGTCCGTGGTGCAGGCCCCCAGGTTGAGCATGGGAATGTACAGCGCTGTGTTTTCACTGGAAGAAACATAGTTGGTGTCGCGATATACGAAGCCCAACTCGAGGTGCATTTCAATTTCTGAATTATATACTGCATATCTTATTTCCTGGTAAAGGGGGCAGCCATTGTAAATCTGCGCATTGAACTTATCCACCACATACACCAGCCGCCAGGTTTGGCTGTCCTGGTTTTCACTGACAAATATCAATTCCTGCGGCGCAAGATAATAGGTGTCGCTTTCCAGCAGGAAATATTCATTGGGCAGGGTGTCGCCCTGGCTGGCGTAGTATGGCAGCCAGTCGAGCTGGTCCGCCGGGAGATAATAGCGGGTGTCGCAGTCGGCGGTGGGATCTTCCTTTTCGCAGGAGGTGCAGGATAGCAACAACAGGAGCAGCCCTGCGGCGATGTGAAGTTTTACAGGCATGAGCGTGGATTGACAAGGTATTAGGGGTCCAAGGTAGGGAATTGTCGGGGAGTGTGGGGCAACAGTTTTTAAATGATATTTTCGGGAATGTTCAAAAAAGTGTGTCAAAGTATTTTTTTTAGCCCTACGATTCAAAAAGTGAATTGCCGACCAAAGGAGGCAATTCACTTTTTGAATCGTAGGAGCCGCCCTTAGGCGGCTTTTTTGAACACTCTCTCCGCCGCACAAACCATCCTCACTGAAGCCTGAGAACACGCCTTGGCAAAATCCCATGTTGTGCAGCAGCCCTGTATTGAGGGGTTTCCCGCAACAAGTGCATCCCGTTCGTTTGCAACCACACAAAAGGATGAAGGCTCGCTTTTATTGCCTTGATTTCCGGCGCCTTCAATTCCAACCAGTTTTTCAACCAGTTCAGCTTTTTGACAACCACCGGGACTTCACTGGATTGCGCTGGGTGAACCTCAACAAAATAAGCCTTCCCCTCGTAGCCCAGTATATAATCCCATCTGGGGTCACTCGGATATTTGTCATGAGTGCAAAGGTCCAGATCCACGCTCCCACTGCAAAATCGAGACACGGCAGGCATGACCTTCCCACTGTGCGCTCCCAGGGCCTTGAGGCCGGGTTTGTAACAATGGCCTACATCAGCAGTAGCCTCGACGGCTAGCTTGAAGGAATCGCCTGCAGAGGCGGCTCTTTGATTCTTCGCCCTACCCATGTGCCGCCACCACTTTTGAAACCACCTCGGCCGCACGGCCGGCAAACTCGGAAAGCCCGCCCCAGCTGGACGTGCCGGATTCCGGATCCCCGGCATCCAGGCTGGAAATGTCCCGGACCTGCACGCCGTCATCCGTTCGGTCGAAAAACCAGGTCTTGAATTCTTTCTGCAGGGCGGCATCGAAGATTTCCTTCATGGCAGCATTCCGTTTCAAGTCGAACAAGTCGAACAAATCATCGGAGGCGCAGCGGTACTTTTGCATGAACCGAATGACCCAGGCAAGTTCCAGCAAGACCGGCGAGTGGGTGGAGATAACGACGCGGTAGCCGCGCTGCATCAGCTGGAGCGTCAACAACATCACGGTTTGAATGGCCCTTGGGTGAAGGCCCATCTCAGGCTCTTCCATGACGACCCATTCGACGCTGTCTTTCTTCGGCAGGTTGCCGGAAGGCAGCAGGTGGTATAGCGAAAGCAACAGCGGCATGAACTCCTTCTGGCCGGCCGACCAGGTCATGTAAGGCAGCTCGCTGTTGCCTACCTCCAGCAGGAAGCGCTTGCGCAGGCTCTTCCTGTCCAGGTTGATGGTGCCGCCGTGGAAAACGCTGGAAGCTATCTGGCTTCGTAGCACCGAGCTCATCTTTCCCGGCCTGGGAAAAACATGTGATTCCTGGCTCCTGCCGTTGGAAAACTCCTGTTCCATCATCACGCGCAGTGTCTCGCTGAAGGATTTCAGGATGTACGGATCGCCTGCGTCAAACCCGGTAAAGGGACGAGGGAAGCCCTGGTACATCGTCACTACCCGCTGCGCGGGGATGTAGAACATCTTTTCCTGCCTTGCGTTCGCGCGGGTTCCCTGCCTGTTCAGAATCCTGTCTTTGGTATAGGATTCGTTCAACCACTCCACCTCGGTGTCTGCCTTCCAGATGCCGGACATGGACTCGCCGAAGTATAATTCCAGCAGCCGGTCGAAGTCCTTGGCCTGCCAGTTGAAAGCCTGCTGCTCCAACTCGGCGAAAACCGGGTGCCTGTCGACCAACAATTTCATCAGCTGCAGGAAAATGCTTTTCCCGCTGGCCTGGGCACCCACCAACAGCGTCAAATCCCCGAACTCGACTTCTCCGGATCGTATCTGGGCCAGATTGCCGACTTTGAGCACTGGCCCTTTGATTTTGCGCTTTGACATGATATTTTGTTTCATTGAAAACAGATTCAAGGCCTTGTGCCCCCAGGCTTTTCGCTGCGGCATCATCGGGGGCGCTAAGGTACATCCCCACCCTGCCCTGCCTTTTCCGCGTCAAGCAGCTTGCCTGCCTTTTGACTGCTGGCATCGTTTCAGGCTGGAGTGTTCAACAAGTAGCCTTTCATGTTGATAAAAAAGAATTCCAAAAATAATCATTTTGGCTCTAAACAATGAATCGCCAGGCTGAAGTAATTGCAAGCAATCGATTTTTTCTGATTATGAAGCCATTAGCAATCCCGACATACCCACCCCCTTGGGGTGGGTCAGCTTGAAGTGAAATTTCCAATGCGTATCTAGTTGGAACCCCTTACATCAGCCGAAGCGCACTTAGGCTCGCCGCCAACCACCCTTCCCAGCAGGCGAACAGCCCCCCCACAAGTGCAAACCCCACCTTAACACGCCCTTTTTGTTAAAGTCCCCCACCCCGGTTTCATTTCCCTTATATTTGTACAAGGACAAAAAACAGCGCCCCATGGTACAAATGGCCAACCCCATCTGCAAGGTCGTGTTCAATGATTTGCCAAAGGAGAGCAAAGTGTGGTCTGCCCTTGATGCCCCGACCACCCGGCGACAAGAACTGTTAGCACTTTGAGTGCTAACAGTTCTAACATCCCGACGACCCGGCGGCAAGAACTGTTAGCACTTTGAGTGCTAACAGTTCTAACATCCCGATGACCCGGCGACAAGAACTGTTAGCACTTTGAGTGCTAACAGTTCTAATTTGCAACAACCTCAAAATAACCACCATGAAAGAAGACTTTTACCAACCACTGAAAAGCGGGCTGACCTACCATATTTTCAACCGAGGAAACAACGAGGAAAACCTTTTCCCGGAGGCAAGGAATTATCCTTACTTCCTCAAGAAATATCGTGAATATGTTGCACCCATCGCCGACACCTATGCATGGTGTCTGATGCCCAATCATTTTCATGTGATGCTCCGTTTCGGGGATTATTTAAGGTTGCACCAGGCTTTTCCCAGGCGCTTCCCTGTTCCTTCACAGGGTGTGCGCACCGGAAATGACCTTTCGACAAAATCACATGCTGAGTTTGATGAGGCCGTGAGCATCGCTA
>JBEAYO010000209.1:0-6364 GCA_041159285.1 Bacteroidota bacterium
GCTTGAATAAGCCTAACTGTAGCACCCCTTACATATGCCGCTGGCCTATCGGAAAGGGCGCGGGGCTGCGCCCCGCGCCCTTTTCAAAGAGGGGCACTGCGCTCCGGTGACTTTTTACACAACCCCGCGCGGGGCTGCGCCCCGCGCCCTTTTCAAAGAGGGGCACTGCACCCTGACGACTTTTCAAACAACCCCAAGGGGATTTCCAGGGCGCGGGGCAGGCTCTGTAAAGTCAATGGCTCAATTCGACTCCGGAGCTTTTAACCGGATGACGTCCACCTCCTTTTCCCGCACCATGCGGTTGAAAGCCGGCACCATCTCCTGCCTGACAGCCTTCCATTGATCGAGCCATTTGTCAATCTCAGCAGACAACGCATTCTTCACATCCACCGATTGATTGGTAGGCGGGTAATCCCCGCTGATCAAGGCATTGAGATGTCCCAGCTTGTTGGTGAGACGAATAGGGAAATTAAGGGGATCCTGTCCGGAACGGTTTTTAGTCTGGTAAAGCTCATTCTCAACCACCGTTACAATCGAATCTATTTTCCCGGAAAAATCCAACAGCTCCTTGCCTGCCGGTTCAGCGGCAGCGAGCCTTCCAGTGAAAGTCTTGAGCTGGGTTCTGAGATCGCGGATGTCAGCGATGGCCTGGTGAGCCTCGCTCAACTTGTCGCGAACCACCAGCTGGAAGTCCAACTGCTGCTTCAGTTCCTCCGGAGTGACGGAGGATCTGGGGTCTTTCAACAAATTAAAGCGCTGCTCCAGCGTTTCCCCTCCCAGGGACAGCCGGACGGTATATTCACCGGGTATAGCCCTTGGACCACTGGTGGATGCCCACCACAATATCATCCCGTCAAAAGTCTTGGCATCAGGATAGCGAAGATTCCAGTTAAAGGAATTCATGCCAGGGTTGGCCGTAAATCGGTTTTTAGCATCCTTCGCCTTGGTTGAAAACTCCCGGACCAGTTGACCGGCGGGATCCAAGAAGGCGATTTTAACGGCTGTGGCTGCCGTATCGAAGGTCGGCAACTGAAATTGAATAGTAACCCCGCCCGGATGATTGGTGCCAGCCGTCCTGGAGCCTTTCGACTGGTAGCCCTCCATGCGGTAGCTGTCCTGGGGCTTGAACAGGTGAAACTTACCCGCGGCCACCGTCTCGTCCAGTTGATGCAGCAGCGACAGATGGTCCATGATCCAGATGCTCCGGCCCTGGGTGGCGACAACGAGGTTCTTGTCTTTCACTAGAAGGTCAGTGATGGGGACAATCGGCAGGTTCAGTTGGAAGGATTGCCAGTTGGCACCATCGTCAAAGCTGATGTACATGCCGCTCTCCGTACCGGCGTAAAGCAGTCCCTCGCGACTCGGATCGGTGCGAATCACCCTGGTAAAGTGAGCAGGATCGATGCCCTGCACAATTTTGGTCCAGGTCTTTCCATAATCGGTGGTTTTATAAAGGAAAGGCCTGTAATCGCCGGATTTGTACATCGTGGCGGCGAGATAACAGCTGCCGTCCTCGAAGGGGCTGGGCTCCAGGCTGTTTATCATGATCCACTCCGGCATATCCTTTGGCGTAACATTTTCCCAGGTTTTGCCTCCATTTCGGCTGACGTGCACGAGTCCATCATCGCTGCCGGTCCAGAGCAGGCCTTTTACCCTCGGGCTTTCAGCAGCTGCGAATATCGTGCAGTAATACTCCACGGAGGTGTTGTCCTTGGTGATGGGACCGCCGGAGGGTCCTTGTTTAGTCGGATCGTTTCGGGTCAAATCGGGGGAAATCACATCCCAGCTTTGGCCTTCGTTCACCGTTGCATGCAAATGGTTGGAGGCAGTATATAGCTTCTTGGGATCATGGGGTGAGAAGAATAGAGGGAAATTCCACTGGAAGCGATATTTCATGTTTTCCACGCCATGCCCCATGGGGTTGTCAGGCCAGACATTCAGGGCCCGTTGAAAGCCCGATATATGGTCCTTCCGCTCGATGAAGCCGCCGTAGCAGCCACCATAGACGACCTCGTTGTCTGTTGGATCCACGGCAATGTGACCGCATTCGCAGCCGGCAGTCTCCTCCCAGTCTTTTTCGGTGATAGCTCCACCCTGCGTGCGATGGTGAATCCGGATGGTGCTGTTGTCCTGCTGAGCGGCGTAGATGCGGTAAGGGAAGTGATTATCGGCGGTAAGCCTGTAGAACTGAGCCGTGGGCTGGTTGTAGTAGGTGCTCCAGGTCTCACCGCCGTCATAGCTCACGCCGGCGCCGCCATCGTCGGCCATGATCATTCTTTTGGGATCCTCCGGTGCAATCCAAAGGTCGTGGTGGTCGCCGTGCTGTGCGTTGTAGGCCTTGAAGGTGCGGCCTCCGTCAGTGGATTTGTGATAGGAAACATTCACCACATAGACCTGGTCGGCATCCGTTGGATCGGCATAGATCCTGGAATAGTACCAGGCGCGCTGCCGCAGGGAGCGGTCTTCATTCACCTTCTGCCAGGTTTTCCCCGCGTTGTCAGAGCGGAAGACCCCACCGTTTTTAGCTTCTATGATGGCCCAGACCCGATCGGGATTGGCCGGGGAAACCGCGATGCCGATGATGCCGATGGTGTCAGCGGGAAGCCCGGGATGTCTGGAGATGTTCGTCCAGGTGTCGCCACCGTCGGTGCTTTTCCAGAGGGCAGAGCCATCTCCTCCGCTCTCCAGGCTGTAGGGGGTGCGGCGCAGCCTCCAGGTGGAGGCATAGAGCACCCGGGGGTTGCCTGGTTCCATGATGAGATCTACGGCGCCAGCGTCTTCATTGGCAAAGAGAATCTTTTCCCAGGATTTGCCGCCATCGCGGCTCCGGTAAACGCCTCTTTCAGGGCCTGGCTTGAAAATATCGCCCAGTACTGCGGCGTAAACCAGGTCGGGGTTGCGGGGGTGGATCCGGATGCGCGGGATATGGCGGCTGGCGGGCAGTCCCATTTGCTTCCATGATTTGCCTGCATCTTCTGACTTCCAGACACCATAGCCATGCGACACGTTGCCCCGCACAGTGACCTCACCGCCACCAACATAAAGGATATTGGGATCGCTTTCGCTCACTGCCACAGCTCCAATGGAGCCGCCGAAGTATCCATCGGAGATGTTCTCCCAGGTGGAGCCGCCATCGGTGGTCTTCCAGAGTCCGCCGCCGGTGGAGCCCATGTAAAACAATTTGGATTGCCCGGGGACGCCGGTCACTGCAGCGGATCGCCCGCCCCTGAATGGCCCGAGCAAGCGCCATTCCAGCGACTTCAGCTGGGTTTCAGCAAACGGCTGGGCCTGGGTGGCGGCAGCTTTAGGCGCGGCAGCCTTTTTCTTCTGGGCAAGGGTCAGCTGGAATTGAGCCGAGCACAAAAACAGCAAGACGAGTAAAACTAAGTGTCGCATCTATGAAATTATTTATTTGAAAAAATTTGTGTGTGTAATCGCAAACGCCGGGAATCAGCGGAGCCCCTCCGTCAGCCAATCGGCCAGCAGCTGTCTGTTTTCAGGAAGCACGATCCGCTTCTGGTCAGTGGGGTGTCGGATGTTGCCAATCTCGATATAGGCAGAAGGCACCTTGCATTCCCGCAACATGTGGAGGTCCCTGGCGGAGACGGTTCCGTCGTAACCTCTTCCGTTACGGTATTTCCTGTAATTGCTCTCCATGCTCTTGTGCATGCTGGTAGCCAGCTCCTTTCCCACCGGGTCCTCCGGGTGATAGTAAAAGTACAGGTCTGTCTGATCCCGGTGTCCCCTGGAATCGACATGGATCACAATAAGCTTCTGCGAGCTGACGCCTTGTTTCTCGTGCTTGTCGTAGAGTTCATTGATGACATCCGAGCGCTGGAACAGCCGCGGCTTGTGCCTGCTGGGGATGGATTCATTGCCCCAGACCACCTCATCACTGTCGCAATCAAGGTATGATTCGTCCCTGATGCCGTCGTTGGGATCTCTGGTGATCATGTAGGCAGTTGCCCCGCGGGCGATAAGATTTTTCACCAGGCGAAGCGACACATCATAGGCATATTCGTCTTCGCACAGGCGATGTCCGTTTTTCAACTTGACGACCGCACCTGGGTCCGGTCCGCCATGACCGCTTTCAATGTAGTAAACTTTCCCGCTCAGGGAATTATCACGCAGCGGCACGTGCTCATACTTTTTTCCGAAGATTGGAAAACGCCTGTTTCCGGCTGGCTCTACGGCGAGGTTGACTTCACCGGTGGACGATGGCAGGTCGCTGGATTCGGGGGCGGGAATATCTGTATCTGCGCATTTCAGGAGATGATAGGGAACCCAGAGCTCTTTATCCAACTTGAAGGAAGTCTTCCGGAATCCGTCTTTGAGCATAGAATCATTGTAAGCTTCGATCTGAACGGCCCTTTCCCAGTCATCAATCCCCAGGGAGGAGCGGATGCTTTTGCCATTGTAGGTGTACAACAACACTGGCAGGAGATAGGATTTGCCCACCTGAAGGGCAGCGTTGGTCTTGAGTTTATTCAACCTGTAAAATTCAGTCAGGTTGCAGGAGTTTCGATCCAGGCTATAGCGGCGAAGCAGGGAGAAAACGCCATCACCAGGCATTGCTTCTGCACTGAGGTACTTCCCATCGTTGACGCGGAAGGATGAGAAAGCAGACAACAACAAAGAGAAGATGAAAATGAATTTTGGCATTTCAGCAGTTCTTTACGTCATGGTTTCATTTTATTCCGCCTGATTGACGCCTTCTTCCAATTCCCTGAAAGCAGCGATGAGTTCATCCATGTTTTCAGGAGGGCTTCCCGCGCTCTCGCACTTCTTTTTGAATACTTCGAGGGGTTCCAGTTCGTCCAGCATTTGCGAGACGACTTGTTCATCCAGGGAGGCATGGGGAACGTTCAACCGCACCTTGAGCAGGTCTAAGTTCATCCCACTGGTGAAATCCTGCAGCAACCCGCTTAAGTTGGGGATGTTGGTGTCGGAATCCACCAGCACATCCACCCAAGTGGTCAGTTGTTGCTGGTAAGTAGTATTTAGTTCGAGAAGCCGCTGTTGAACGTAACTCAAATCCCCCTGGATTGTTTTGAGGCGTCGCCACAATGGGACGGGAATTTCACGGACAGCAGAGATGTTGGGACCCTCGAATTCAACCAGGGTGACTGACTTATCGTCCTTGGTTTCGCTGAAGCTAAGCGGGATGAGGGAACCGCTGTAGCGTATGCGATTGATGCCGGCAACGGCCTGGGCCCTGTGGATGTGCCCCAAGGCCACATAATCGAAAATTTCCGGGAAGCGATCGGCAGTTATGTTTTCCAGGTTGCCCTGGTAGATGTTATCCTGCTTGCCGCTGGTGAAAGCTCCGGAGGCAAATAAATGGCCAGTGGCGATGAGGGGTACCTGCAACTCGATGTATGCCGCTGCTGCGTCTGCGGCACGCCTGTAATAATCAGCAATTGCCTCCTGAATCCTGGGGAAATACTCGAGCGGGGAATCCCTGGGGATGGCTCTGTTCAATTCGTGGTCTCTCAGGAAAGGGATGGCAGCGACCACTATTTCCGCATTTCCATTTTTATCTTTTAACACCAGGACTTCAGGGTTTATCTGTGCCGATCCGACCACGTGAATGTCGAGCAACTGCAGGAGCTCAGCCGGGGCATCCAGCATTTGCGGGGAGTCGTGGTTGCCTGAAACGATGACCACGTGGCGGCAATTGGTTTTGAGCACTTTTCGCAGGAAGTTGTAATAAATGCTCCTGGCACTGTTGGAGGGATTTCCAATGTCAAAAATGTCACCCGCCACTAACAAAAGGTCCACGTGCTCTTTAACCAACACCTCCAGGAGCCAGTCGAGTGCCAGCCGGTGTTCCTCCTCCCTGTCCCGGGATATGAACTTCTGCCCGAGGTGCCAATCGGAAGTATGCAGTATTTTCATGTGTTTGAGCAGGTTTATTTGACGGTGTTGATCCGGCAAAGGACAAAAATAACTCAAAAGTATGAGCGTCTGACTGGTAACTGCCGCTTTATTTCGCTTTATTTTCGGCAAATGCGTTTTTCACATAGGCAGTGACGGCCGCCAATTTCAGACTGTCCCAGGCAGGGTTCTCCCGGAAAGCTGGCATGGGTTCATTGTAGCGAATCCATCTTCCATTCACGCGGACGGGATCGGATTTCCCGTTCCAGATGACGCCGGACAAGTCCGCTTCAGGGCCATTTACCACCTCGGAACCCACCAGCGGAGGTGCCAACCCGTTCATCCCGGACCCGTCGTGTCTGTGGCAAGGCTCGCAGTAAGTCCGGTACAGCACAAGTCCGGCCGTTCGGGGGTCCGTATGGTAAAAAACGCTTTCCCGGCGGTGCTTGTTCCTGCTGCTTGCATCCAATTGGCTGCCGAGCCAGGA
>JBEAYO010000210.1:0-6362 GCA_041159285.1 Bacteroidota bacterium
AATATTTATAATTTCAAAAGCAGGCTGCCATAATTCGAACTTTTATCTTTTCATTTGTTTATTAGAAGCCCGAACGTTTAACGCTACTCAACGACTTCAACTATGGCAAGGATTGCAATCAACCTCAAGGAAGGAAACGTCGCCCAACCCAACCAGGATGTCATTATCGGAATCGACCTGGGCACCACCAACAGCCTGGTTGCATGGGTCAAAGACGGCAAACCTACCGTCATTAAAGACAAACAAGACAAATACGCCCTCGTCCCCTCTATCATCCACTTCACACCCGAGGGGACAACCCTGACCGGCGACCAGGCCAGGTCTAAACTCATAGAAGACCCCAGCCACACCATCTATTCCGTCAAAAGACTCATGGGGAAGTCGTACAAGGACGTCCAGGAATTCGAACGGCATTTTGGCTATCAAATCATTGACGAAGACAGCGAAAGTCTCGTCAAAATAAGAGTCCATGACCGCTTTTACACCCCCATCGAACTCTCCGCAGAAATACTCAAAACCCTGCGCAAAAGGGTAGAGGAAGAACTCGGCGCCCCGGTCTCCAGGGCCGTTGTCACGGTCCCTGCCTATTTCAACGACGCACAGCGACAGGCCACCAGGGACGCAGGCAAACTCGCCGGACTGGACGTGCTCCGCATCGTCAACGAACCCACCGCTGCCAGCCTGGCCTACGGACTGGACTCCCAGGAGGCCCAAACCATCGCCGTTTACGACCTGGGAGGCGGCACTTTCGACATCTCCATCCTGCGAATCCAGGACGGCATATTTGAAGTCCTTTCCACCAATGGCGACACCTTCCTCGGCGGTGATGACTTCGACCGCGCCATCGTGGAACACTGGATGAAAAGCAATAATATCGAGCCAGAGAGGCTTTCAGTTGACAAGCAACTAAGCCAGGAACTGCGCCTACTGGCAGAAACCGCCAAGAAACAACTCTCCGGGGAACCCCTCTTCAGCGCCACCCTGCGTTCCTATGACTGTCAGCTCAGCAGGGTAGAATTTGAGGAACTTATCACTCCCCTGGTAAACAAAACCCTGGAATGCTGCCGGCTGGCACTGCGAGATGCCAACCTGGGCACCAGCGACATCCGGCACGTCGTCATGGTGGGCGGTTCTACCCGGGTACCCCTCGTCAAACAGGCGGTCAGCAGCTTCTTCCAGCAGGCGGTGTACGACAAAATAAATCCGGATGAGGTGGTGGCCCTCGGCGCCGCCATCCAGGCCGACGTCCTCGCCGGCAATCAAAAGGAGGTCCTGCTCCTCGACATCACCCCCCTCTCCCTGGGCATCGAAACTGTCGGCAGCTTGATGGACACTATCCTGCCCCGCAACACCAAAATTCCGGCCCGTGCCGGCCGACAGTACACCACCTCTGTGGACGGGCAGAAAAACCTGCGCGTCGCCGTTTATCAGGGAGAACGGGACCTGGTGGAACACAACCGGAAACTGGGGGAGTTCATCCTCCGGAACATCCCCCCCATGCCGGCCGGACTGCCAAAAATAGAGGTGCAGTTCATCATCAATGCCGATGGCATCCTCAAGGTGAAGGCCAGCGAGCTGCGCTCCGGCACTGAGCAGGCCATTGAAATCAGACCGACCTACGGCATCACCGAGGAGCAGATGGCCCTCATGCTGATGGATTCCATTCAAAACGCTTCCTCCGACATGCAGGCAAGGGCCCTGCTGGAAGCCCGCAATGAGGCCAATTACATCCTGCAGGCGGCTGACAAGTTCTTGTCTCAAAACGAGGGACAACTTACAGCCGGCGAAAAGGAGAAGACCCTGGCACTGGCAGCTGACCTCCGACATGCCGCCGGCATGGATGACAAAGATGCCATCAACCGCGCCATACAGGCTTTGAACGACTTCACCACCCCTATTGCCCACCGCACCATGGATCACGTCATCGCTGCTGCCATGAAGGGGCAAAAAATCTAAATGCCGCCTATTCCGTATATCAATTGCTTTTCATGGAAATACAAAAACTACCCTACGATGCAATCTCTCAGCTGGCTAGCCGGGATGTCGCCTACATCAAAGAAGTGCCTGCCCTGCAGCCTTTTTACAAATATCCCGTGTCGGTTGCGTCATTTGCGCAGGTGATTGCCGATAAACGAAAGGATCCTACGGACCGAGCCGCGCTGGTGGAGGCACTCCGCCGGCAATACGCGCAGCAGTCCCCGGCTCCCGCGGTTGAAAACAACATCTCCTCCCTGCTTTCGGAGAATACCTTCACCCTTGTCACAGCGCACCAGCCTTCCCTGTTTACAGGACCGCTCTATTATGTATATAAGATCATCTCTGCCATTTCGCTGGCGGAGCGCCTCAATGAATATTACCCCGACAACCACTTCGTCCCTGTCTTCATCACCAGCGGGGAAGACCACGACTTCGCTGAAGTCAACCACCTTCACCTCTTTGGCCGGACATTGACCTGGGAAAGCGGTGAATCCGGTCCGGTGGGATGGATGAACACGGCCGGCATCCTGCCGGTGATCGAGTCCCTGCGGGAATTGCTGGGCACCTCCGAAAACGCCGGGCACATCCTGGAGGTGATTGACAGGGCTTTTCCGGAAGGACAGCCCTATGACCACGCTGCTTTCACCCTGGTGCACGAGTTGTTTAAAGATGTCGGGCTGGTGGTGCTGAACACCAACGACGCACAATTGAAGAAGTGCTTTGCGCCGGCCATCCGGGAGGAAATCCTGCAACAGCCCTCACACCGGATTGTCGGCGAAACCATCGCCAGCCTGGAGCGCGCCGGCTTTCCCTCCCAGGCCTTTCCCCGGGAAATCAATTTCTTCTACATGCTCCCCGGCCTTCGCGAGCGCATCGTCCTGGAAAATGGCCAGTACCGGGTGCTGAACACGGACCTCTCCTTCACCCCCGAAGGGATGGAGGCTGAAATAGAGGTCCATCCGGAGCGCTTCAGTCCGAATGTCATCATGCGGCCGATTTACCAGGAGACTATCCTGCCGAACCTGGCTTATATCGGGGGTGGGGGAGAGCTGGCCTACTGGCTGGAGCGAAAGGCGCAGTTTGACCACTTTCGGCTGAATTTCCCCATGCTCATACGCCGGAACTCCGCGCTTTGGATCGACGCCGCTTCCCTGAAAAGGCTTCAGAAACTGGATATATCAACGGAGGAAGTCTGGGAGGATGCCGAGACGCTGATCAAGACCTACCTTCAGCGTCATGCTGATGTCGCCTTTGAGTTGAAAGATGAAACAGCGCAGCTGGAGCCTGTCTTCTCGGCCATCGCCGACAAGGCAGCTGCAGTGGATGCGACGCTGGTGAAGACCGTTTGGGCTGAGCACGCCCGCCTTCTTAAAACGCTGGAGCAACTGGAGACAAGGTTGGTGAGGGCAGAGAAGCAGCGCCATGAGACAGCGCTTCAGCAAATCAGGCAACTGAAGGAAAAACTATTCCCCGGACAGGGGCTGCAGGAGCGCCACGACAATTTCCTGCCTTTTTACCTGAAGTATGGACAGGGTTTCTTTGAATTGTTGAAAGCTAATTTTGACCCGCTGGAAAAGCAATTTGTCGTTTTCCTGGAGAAATAAGGTGGCAGCACGCGCTGCTTTTTATTCCTTCGGCGTGGTCTTGTCCGTTTCCTGGAGATAGCCCTTTCTGAAGGCCTTGACGAGTTTTTTTGCCTTTTCCCGGTTGTCTTCGTGTTTCGGGCGGTCGCGGAACACCAGCACTGGCACTTCCCGGATGACTTCTATCTCGCGCACGGTTTCCCCGGGTGAAGCCAGGAGGCTGCTGTACTCCAGCTTGAGTAGTTCGTATTCCCTTTGCAGGCTTTTCTGGTCGTTTTCAGTCGAGAGGTTTTCCTGCTCGTGTTCCTGCAGCAATTGTTGCAGGTTTTTCAAGGAGGCAGAAAGGGATTCGTTTTCAGCCTGGAGCTGGTTGCACAAGCCGTTCTGCCGGCTCAATTCAATGGTTAATTCCTCGTTTTTGCGTTTGCATTGCCGGTTGTTCATTTGTTGAACAGTCCAGGCGAACAGGAAGCCCAGAATGCTGGCACCACTGAGTGCTAGGAGAATGATGGCCGTGTAACTCATTTACTCACAGTAGTTTTGTAGTTTAAAAATCAGATTTGGGGTAATCCTGGATGCGTAAATTGCTTTCTATCCGGCTCAACTGGGTTTTATCTCAAGAACGACGGTTCTTTCTTTGCTGCTCTTTGCCTTCCCGGCATGGGCTTTCACCTCTATCTGCCGACGGCGCACGCCGTGGTCAACCAGGTACCTGCGCACTGCCCTTGCTCTCAGTTCGGCGATGTTATCTGCTGTTTTCCTTTCTTCCTCTGGTTGAGAATAACCTTCAATGACAATGATCCTGGTTTCATCAGCCTGCAGTTCGTCGCGCAGGGAGTCCAGCAGGCTGAAGTAACCCTTGTCGAGCCGGCTGTCACCAGTGTCGAAGCGCAGGGTGTATGCGCCAGCCGTTTTGGCCGGCTCGGCGATGGCTTCGCCCGGCTCGGCCACCTGTTTTGCCTGCGGTTCATTGGCTTTGGAAAAGGAAAAATAAACGCTGCCCATCAGCTTCCCGTTCACCTGGAAGGTGCTGTTGGTGTTCAGGTGCCTGGTGAGGACCTGCTCGCGGGGCGCTCCCTTCTCCACCAGCAGCGTCTTGAGCGATTCAGCGCGGGCGATGCCGAGGTTGGGATAGGAGGACATGTTCTGCTCCTCCGGGCTGAACAGGCCCGTCAGGGTTAAGATGACATCTGGGTGGCTGATGAGGTGGCTGGCAATGGACTGGAACACTGCCTGGTTTTCTTCTGGTATGCTGGGCAGTGATTCCGAGAAGTTGAATTTGAAAATATCGTTGGAATTGTAGCGAATGCTGTCGAAGGATATTGAAAATGCAGAGCCAGTGGAAGCTGTGGCTTCACTGCTTTGGGAGGAAAATGCTTTAGACAGGCGCACGGTCCAGCCTCCAATCCATAGCAAGCACATCAGACCGATGGCGGCCGGTATAAGTTTACTCATAGTACAAATGCATAACTGTTTCAGAATGCCATTGTAAAGTTAAATTTTAACTTTTTACCTGGCAAGATTTTCCTGAAACCTTTTTTTAAATCTTTTGAGGTCGTTCGGAATTTCTGTTTTTCAAGACCGCTTCCGTTCCCTCAGGGCTCCTGTAGAAACGGGTACCGATAATCCGTTGGCGGCAAAAAGTTCTCCTTCACCGAACGAGGCGACACCCAGCGCAGCAGGTTCCAGACAGACCCCGCCTTGTCATTGGTGCCTGAAGCCCGCGCCCCACCGAAAGGTTGCTGCCCGACCACCGCGCCGGTCGGCTTGTCATTGATGTAAAAATTGCCGGCCGAATGGCGCAACATCTCCTCCGCCTTTCGGATGGCCTGCCGCTCTCTGGCGAACACGGCACCCGTCAGCGCGTAAGGCGAGGTCTTGTCCACCAATGAAAGCGTCTCCTTATAGCGCTCGCCGTCATATACATAAATCGTCAGCACAGGGCCGAAGATTTCTTCGCACATGGTGGTATAAGCCGGATCCTCCGTCAAAATCACCGTGGGTTCAATAAAATAGCCCTTCTCCTTGCTGTACTTGCCGCCGGCGAGAATCCTCGCCCGGTGATCGGCAGCAGCACGGGCAATATAAGCGGTGATTTTGTCAAAAGCCCGCTCATCTATCACAGCGTTGATGAAATTGGTAAAATCCTCCGGAGACCCCATCTTCATGCTCTTCAATTCTGACAGCAGGTGTTCTTCCACCGCGGGCCACAAACTGGACGGGATGTAGGCCCTGGAGGCAGCAGAACATTTTTGCCCCTGGAATTCAAAGGCACCGCGACTGAGTGCCGTGGCCACCTGCTTTGCATCGGCAGACGTATGAGCAATAACAAAATCCTTGCCGCCCGTCTCTCCTACAATGCGCGGATAGGATTTATACCTGGAAATATTTTCGCCGATGGTTTTCCAAAGCTGCTGGAAGACCCCCGTGCTGCCCGTGAAATGAAGGCCGGCAAACTCCGGATGCGAGAAGATGACTGACCCGGCCGTGGGGCCGTCCACAAAAACCAGGTTGATGACGCCGGGAGGCAGGCCTGCTTCCTCCAGGATGTCCATGATGACGGCCGCGGAGTATATCTGCGAGTCCGCCGGCTTCCAAACGCAGGTGTTGCCCATCAGGGCTGGTGCGCCGGGAAGGTTGGCGGCAATGGAGGTGAAGTTGAAGGGGGTCAGGGCGAACACGAAGCCCTCGAGCGGGCGGTATTCCATCCGGTTCCAAATCGTGGCGGGGCTTTCGGGCTGCCGGCTGTAGATCTCCACCATGAATTGCACATTGAAGCGCCAGAAGTCGCACAACTCTGCC
>JBEAYO010000211.1:0-6333 GCA_041159285.1 Bacteroidota bacterium
TCGTGATTCTGAACTTGTCGGTGGCGCCGGCGCTCCTGGGGATGCTGGGGGATCCGTAGGGAACGATGTCGGCGCTGACCGTTCCTTCGGTGACGAGGAAGCGGAGGGCATTCTTGAGGTCGGCATTGTCTTCCCTGGAGAGGTTGAGGGCCACATAGTCGGGGCTGAGGTTGACCTTGTAGTTTTTCCCGTAGTTGGTGTAGAATTCCATGCAGGCTGACAAGACGTAGCTCATCAGGGTTGGTTCCCCGCCGGCCTCACGGGGTGGCATGAGGTAAGCTTTTACGCTTTGCTGCTTCATGATCTCCTTGGCATTGCTTCCGATGCCTTCCATGGTGACCATCATTTCCTGGATCAGTTCTGGGCTGCTGATGCCGATGGCGGTGCCTTTGACCCTGAAATCGGGGTTGAGGGTGTCTTTTTGTGAAAAAGCGGCTGGAATAAAAATGAGGCTGGAGAAAAGTAATGATAACAATCGGGTGTGCATAATCTCGGATAATTTTTGTTTTGGGAATATTCCGCGAGCATTAACGCTGCTGGCTTTTATTTTCTGCTATAAAGGGGTCAAATTATTTTTATTTTTTTCGAAATAGAATTTGTCTCGAAAGGGCCTGCCCGCTTTTGGAGTTCTTTTCACCAGTGCCGCACGGCTTCCGGAAAGGGCACGAGGTTGTGTAAGAAGCTCTTGCGGCTGGTTCCTCCGGTGCCGCACGGCTTCCGGAAAGGGCACGAGGTTGTGTAAAAAGCCCTTGCAGCTGGTTCCTCCGGTGCCGCACGGCTTCCGGAAAGGGCGTTTGGCGCAGCCCCGCGCCCTTTTCAAAGAGGGGCACGGCGCCAAGGGGACTTTTTACACAACCCAACGCCCTTTCCGGGGAACAATCGGCGCCGGCGAAACGAATTTTAAAAGCACGTTGAGCCCTTTTGAGACAGTTTCTCAGTTTAAGGCGTAGACTAACAGTGATTTAAAAAGGACAGGACTTGCACGCGTTCACCTTCACGTTTTTATTCTCTTTAGACAAAAACGCATTTTCCGGCTTGACGCAATTCGTGCATCCCACCACCTTGAACTCCGTGCGGCGGTTCATTTGATGCTCCCTTTCAGTACAAGGCACGTAGTCTATGCAATTGTTGACGTTGACTGTTTCCCCATAGCCCTTGGCAATCAGGCGGCTGCTTTCAATCCCCCGTTCAGTCAACCAGCGAACCACCGACTCAGCCCGCCGTTGCGAGAGCCGCTGGTTGTAATGGCTGGAGCCGCGGGCATCCGTGTGAGAGCCGATCTCTATGATGTACTGCGGGTTTTCCTGCAGGAGCTTTTGCAGCTTCTTCAGTTCAGACACCGCATCAGGACGAATCGTGGCCTGATCGAAGTCATAGTAAACGTGCAGAAGATAGGGAATCACCGGGTCTTCGGCAGTAGGCTTCACAGGGCCCTCCACAAATGTGTCGCCACCTCCTGTCAACACCCCCTTCCGGTAAACCTTCCCGTCAGGGTAAGTGCCGTCGGCAGGCAGTTGCGTGCGCTTGTCCACCCAGGCATCCGTGGCGTGATCGTAGTAGGTGTAGGCTGTCTCAGGCACTTTGTTCTCCTCTGTTTGACCGTTGGACTTGCCCGGGGCATTGTTGGCCACTACTGAAATCGGCTGTTGATGGAGGTTGACCAGGAAGCTCTCAGACTCGGTTTTGCCGCGCGTGCAGATGTTTTCAGCAATGCCGGCGAAGTAGCCCTCCTTGACGGCTTTGATTTTGTAGCAGCAGTCCTTCTCCAGCTTGAATTGAAAGCGACCTGTGAGGGTGGTGGTGAAGACATCTGCCACAAGCTGTCCGCAGTCGTTCTCCAGGGTGATCCTGGCACCCTCCAGTGGCATGCCTGACAGGCCATCAAAAACAACGCCTTCCACATCGAAAGTAGTGGTGCGCTTCAGGGGAATCTTCACTTCCAGCTTATCGGTCACTCCGAGCCCTTTGGTACAGGCGTTGGACTGACGGGTATCGTAGTTAGCCATGCCGGCCATCAGGTCACAGCAATCGTCCGGCTTCATGTCGAACAACACCTTTCCGGATGCATTGGTGCTGAGGCTGTCCTTCCTGCAGGTCCGGTAAACAAAGGCACCTTCGATGGGCAAACCGGATTTTTCGTCATAGACCAGCACCTCAACTGCAATGCCGGTCTTTTTAAAGGAGTAAATGTCATCGCCGCCCATGCCGCCAGGCCGGCTGGAGGCAAAATAGCCGCAGGTTCCATCCTGGTCAACAGACATGCTGAAGTCATCCGCGCTGGTGTTGAAGGGGTAGCCGAGGTTGATGGGAAGCGCCCAGATGTTGTTTTGCTGGGTGCTGGAATAGAGATCCAACCCGCCGAGCCCCACGTGTCCATCAGATGCAAAGTACAACTTGCCATCCGGAGCCGCGAAGGGGAATATCTCGTGGCCTTCGGTGTTGATTTCAGGGCCCAGGTTCATGGGCGGTCCCCAGCGGCCGGCTGTTTTTTCGGAGCGGTAAAGGTCCATGCCCCCGAAGCCGCCCGGCATGTCGGAGGCAAAGTAAAGCACCGTGCCCTCTTTGGACAGACTGGGGTGTGCCACCGAGTATTCGTCGCTGTTGAATGGCAGGGACTGCAGGGGTCCCCATTTTCCATTGCCTTCGCTCCTGGCGTAGAACACCTTCAGGCGCATGATGCCGGCGTCGTCGGTTCCTTTTTTGCCATTCACAAAGTTGTTGCGGGTGAAGAAGATCTCATCGCCATTGCGGGAAAATGCAACGGAGGCATCATGGTATTTGGTGTTGAGGTCTTTGGAGAATTTCTCAGGCCTGCCAAATAGGTATTGCCCGCAGGGTTGTTCCTGGCTGATAATCTTGTAAGGGACGGTGTAGAGCTCCAGGAAGGGGTTGCCGGTCCAGGCGTGGATGCGGCGCACAGCGGGATTGGTGTCGCGCTCCGAGCAAAAGACCAGTTCGCCAGAGGCTCTCAGCACGGGGCTGAAGTCGTCGGACTTAGAGTTGAAGGAACAATTGGAGACCTCGAAGATGCCGTTTGAGCGCGACTGCAGTTCAGCTTCATAGTCGCAGGCTCGCAGCAGGTACTGGCCGCGCTGGTCGCCCGGCGCCAGGTCCACGTACTGCTGGTACCAGGGCTTAGCCTGTTCGCACTTGCCATTGCGCTGCAGCATCATGCCGTAGTACAACTTATGGATGGGTTCCGACTCAGGCAGGCGGACCACCTGACCATACCAGAATTCCGCATTGGGGGCATCGTTGATCTTGCGGTAGGCTTCGGCAAGATTGATCTTGGCAGTGGCCTCGTCGCTGTGTTCCAGGATCTTATTGTACAACTCAATGGCGCCCATGTAGTCCAGGTCGTCCATTTTCTGCTGTGCCTGCTTCAAGAGGCTGGATTGTCCACGCAGGAGAAAAGGAACAAAAATGAGCAAGAGTGAATAGGTGATTATGCGCATGGTTCCGTTCATGTTATTGATAAATCATCAGTTTGGTTATGCTGGTTGTTGCTGTTGGCAGTGAGCCCCCGCCGTTAAAAATAGCGGGGAGTCACCACTCTCTTTTCCCTGAAGTTGAATTCATAGCCGAGCATGACTTCGAAGGCGCCGTTGGTAACCGTTGAAAGATCAGACAACGTGTAGTCATAAGCCGCGCCGATTCGAAGGCCGTTTTTGAACAAAAAGGAAGCCCAGAAATCAGCGGAATCATAGGAACTCTTGGGGTTGAGGGAGAGGGCTGGGGCGGAGAAAGCCGACCGGAAAGAGGCTCCGATCCACAAGGTCTCCTGAAAAAGCAGGGAGAAGTCGAAGTCGAACTCATCGGGAGCGCCGTAGTTGACGTACTGCCCACCCGGGAAGACCCTGCGGTCCAGGCCTGTATTTTTCAGCAGGACGGAGGGTTTGAAGATGATGGCATCGCCTTTGAGCGGGATGGCGGCGCCCATGGTCAGGTAGTAGTGCCTGACTTGCCGGGCATAAATGCCCATTTCCACGTCTTGCTGCAGGTCGTGCTCGATCAGGCGCGGGGAGGAAGCACCGAAGTAGAAATGCTTGCTGTAGATGTAAAGTCCGGCCCCCACGTTGGGAAGCACCTTGCTGGCGTTTATGAAGGAGGGGTCGTCGCTCATATCCAGCACCAGCTCGGAAAAATCAGATCGGTAGCTGTCGAAGCCAGCTTGCAGGCCAAAGCAGATTTTGAATTTTTTGAACGGAATGCGGTAGCTGTAAGCCAGGTTGGCGCCGGTGCTCCGGGTAGGGCCGATGATGTCGTTGGCCAGGCTGAGTCCTACTCCGACGCGTTGGTTGCGGAGCGGCGTATGGGCCGTGAGCGTTTGGGTGACAGGGGCGCCCTCCAGTTCCTGCCACTGGCTGCGATGTAGCAGGGCCAGGGAGAGGTGGTCCTTGGAGCCTGCATACCCAGGGTTGAATATCAGGCTGTTGAACATGTATTTTGTGAACATGGGGTCTTGCTGCCCCCTGGCGAGGCTGGCCGAAAAGAAAAGAAGCAGGAAGCAGAAGTATTTATTTTTCATCGCACTGAGTTGTCTGTTGAAAAGCACTTTGTCCAATGTTTTTTATTTTAATATTTAAACGACTGATTCATCGCTGAAGTTGCAAGGAGCCGCTGTAAACCTTTTCGCCCTGGTTGATAGTCAGCAGGTAGAAATAAGTGCCATCTGGGAGGTCAGTCCCGCGGTGAGTGCCGTCCCAGCTGTTGTTGTAGCCGGAGGTTTCAAAAACGAGATTCCCCCAGCGATTGTAGATCTGAAGGGTGTTGTCAGGGAAGCGCTGGATGTTCTCAATTTTGAAAGCCTCGTTGAAACCATCGCCATTGGGTGAAAATCCATTGTAGACGATGATGGTGTCAGCGGCAAGGGCACAAGATATGTACACGACCGCCAGTCCGGTGTCGCAGACGACCGGGTTGCAGAGCACATACAGGAAGGAATCCGTGACATCGCAAACATTGGCATCGGGCATATAGCTGATGGTTTGATTGGCATTCAGTACCGCCAGTCCGAACGATGGCCCTGTGTTCCCCCCGGGTTCGTCCAGCAATTCCAGCGAAACGGGAAGACAGGTGCCCAGGTCGTCATTGTTCAGGATAGGCACAGCAACAGGAGTGTTCACAAAAGTGGAGGCCGAGTCGAATACGGCAACGGGTGGATCGGTGTTAAAACAGGGATTGTTAATGTCGTCCAGGACAGTGATGTACAGGACCGTGGTGTCGCAAACCCCGTAGCTGTCACAGGTGAGGATGCAAAGGGTGTCTGTTCCGACGGCTATTCCCGTCACCTGGACGCACAAAGATACATTATTCAACAAATATGTGATGTTTGCATTGACGGCCTGGGGGCAGAAATTATCCATGCTCACCACATTGCCGGCTAATTCGAAAGTATCCATGCAATAAGTTGACTGCTGTCCTGCGAAGATGGTGTCGTAAACCACGCTGGGTTCCGGCAGGCGGACATAGACACAAAGAAAGGTCGTATCGGTGTTTCCGAATTCATCGGTCAGGAGGATACAGGCCTGGTCCATGCCTGGGGCAAAAGCCGAGTAGCTGACGCAGAGGGTGGCAGGATCCAGATCGAAGTCAACGCTTTGGCCGGAGTCGTCCGGACAGATGTTGTTAACGGAAACCACCATGCCGGGCAGCGAAGCCGGATTGATGCAGAATTGGCTGCTGGTGTTGATGAGGATGGTGTCCACCACCTTTTGAGAGGTGGCCTGACAAGTGGAGTTGTCCACATAAACGGTCAAAAATGTCGTGTCGCAGTTGCCGAGGTCGTCGCAGAGTACCAGGCAGGCTTGTTCTGTGCCCCCGCATTTTAAGCCCTGGTATTTGACGCAAAGATTTTGGGGATCCACGTAAAAATTGACGAACTCTCCCGATTCGTCCGGGCAAAAGTTGAACAAGGTGTCGGGGGAGCCGGGGAGGTTGGAGCCGGTTAAACAAAGGGAGTACTGGAGTCCGTCCGAAGGAATGGTATCCGTGACGTTAGCAGGTGGTGGGAGAACCGTCAACTTGCTTTCAACAAAGGCATTTGTCGCTGCAGGAGCTGCCAGGTGCAGGAACAGCAACAGCAGGGAATACCAAAAGGCGTTAGGTGTAACTCTATTCATGGGACGGGAAAATTTTCTTTTTCTCAAGATTAATCTACCTGGAGTCCCAACTGCATCCCTTGATTTTACTCGAAACTCGGTTTAGAGGGATAAAAACACAGTCGGCACGGCTCCAGGATATTTTTCCTTTTGTCAGTTGTATCAGCAGCTTTTTTTGTGTCCCCGCCCGGGAAGTCCTGCGTCGTTTGCTCGCATGACAGTATCATGGATC
>JBEAYO010000212.1:0-6327 GCA_041159285.1 Bacteroidota bacterium
TGGAACCCCCGGTAGCCCTGCTGGTTTACGATGAAAAAGACCTCGGACGCGCCGCTTATCTCCCCTTTGCCGTCTTTTCCCCGGAATGGCAAGCCCTCCACTTCGCTCTCGCCCGAAACATCCCCGTCCGATTCATGGACCTTCCTATGGAAATTAATTTTTCCCTGGATGAACTGGAAGTACAGGAACGCCAGGCCCTCCTCTTCTCCAACCCTGAGGAGAGCCAGGCATCCGACGCAGCCAATCTGCGCAGGGATCCCCTGGGCCGCATCGCCAGGCTGGCAGGCTACAACGACGGCGAAAGGTGGTGGGAGCTGGCCTTC
Organism: Bacteroidota bacterium; assembly: GCA_041159285.1. Taxonomy (GTDB): domain Bacteria; phylum Bacteroidota; class Bacteroidia; order Chitinophagales; family Saprospiraceae; genus UBA6168. The sequence continues at coordinate 324 of JBEAYO010000212.1, forward strand.
GAGCGACAGGCGGCCGGGGCAGCCGTTTTTGCCGTGATCGCCGATATGATGACTGAGCTCCGGGGTACTGCCGCCGAATCACCCCGAACCCTGCTCCGGGAGGCACACATGCGCCAAACCATCAGAAAAGCCCTCAAAGACGGATACTCGAGACTGGCCGTCATTTGCGGTGCCTGGCACTTGCCAGCATTGCAGATGACCGAAAAAACAAAAGCCGCTCCTGACCAGGCCCTGCTCAAAGGCATCAAAAAGACCAAGACAACCGCCACCTGGATATCCTGGAGCTACGAAAGAATGACTTTCGACAGCGGCTACGGCGCAGGCATTCAATCGCCAGCCTGGTATGAAATGCTCTTCCACCACCGGCGAGATGCTTCCGCCCACTGGATGATAGCAGCTGCCCGGTTGCTGCGCAAGGAAGGCATTTCGGCCTCCTCCGCCCACGTCATCGAGGCTGTCCGCCTCGCAGAAGCATTGGCCTCCCTGCGGGAACTGGCAGTGCCCGGCCTCGATGAACTGCGGGAAGCGGCCGTGGCAACAATCTGCGAGGGCATCTCGATTCGCCTGGAGCTGATAGACCGGGAACTGGTGACCGGCAGCAGCGTGGGTAAAGTTCCCTCCGGCATCCCCATGGTTCCCCTGCACAGGGACATACTGCAAGCCATCAAGGCGACCCGCCTGGCAAAATACTGGGAAAACCCGGCTGAAGAGTGGCTGGGCGCCAGCGCCGCTGATCCACAGGGTGGCATCGACCTGCGAGAGGAGCCCGGCCGCCAGAAAAGCCGGCTCCTCCACCGCCTGCACCTGCTCGAAATCCCCTGGGGAACCCCGGCCACTGTCGAGCGACACCGCACAGCCGGAAGTTTCCGGGAGTATTGGAAAATGAAGTGGGTGCCTGAAGTCAGCCTGCACATCATCGGTAAAAGCGCCTGGGGTAGCACCGTGGAGGAAGCCTCCATTCGCTTTTCCACGAAAAAGGCAGCGGAAACCGATAACCTGCCGGACCTGACCCGCCTGTTGAAACAAGTGCTCGATGCCGACCTGCCAGCCGTTTTCGATCCACTGATGCAAAGAATAGAGAATATCGCGGCGCTGTCATCCGACGTCTATCACCTCATGGAAACCTTACCTCCCTTGTCGCAGATCGTCCGCTATGGAAATGCCCGCGGCACGGCTGCCAGTGCCCTGGAGCAACTGCTGGAACAGCTGGTGCCGCGCATTTGCATCGGCCTTCCGGCAGCAGTCCTCCACCTCGACGAGGAAGCCTCCCGGGAAGCCCTGGACAAGATCATGGCCGTGCACCGTGCACTGGGTGTGCTGAACACAGAAGGCTACTACCGGCAGTGGTATGCTTCCCTGGGCAATGTCGCCGGCAGCCTGCATACGAACCCGATTTTGACGGGTGCTTGCACGCGCATCCTGTTTGACAAAAAGATCATCGGCCTTCAGGAAATGTCCACGCGCATGCGCTTCTCCCTCTCCTCCAGCACGCCGCCGCTCCAGGCAGCCCAATGGCTGGAAGGCTTCCTCCAGGGCAGCGGATTGCTGCTGCTCCACCATGCTGAACTGTGGCAGTTGCTGGACAACTGGGTGGATGAGTTGGGAGAGGAGCACTTCAGTGAAGCGCTGCCCCTGCTGCGACGTACTTTTTCCCGCTTTTCCGAACGGGAACGGCAAATGATGCTCGATTTGGCCAGACAGGTACCGGTGGCGATACCTGCCGGTTCGGCCGATGCCGATGATGAGAGGACCAGCTTGATTCTGCCGACAGTCAAAATGCTGCTCGGCCTTTGAAGTAAAAAATCGTAACTGTTTAGCACCCCTCGCAGATGCTGCTTGTTTTCCTGAAAGGGCGGCCGGCGGCGCGCCTGAGCGCGCCGCCGGCCGCGGGGAAGGGGTTTTTAGGGCGCGGGGCGCAGCCCCGCGCCCTTTCCGGGAGGCCAGCGGCATCTGCAAGGGGGGCTAAACAGTTACAAAAAATCATCCTTGTAGAAGGATGGGACACGAAAGCGGCAAACTTTTTTACCTTTGCATTCCTGATTAAAAAAAACGAGATGTTTACTGTCAATATCTATCTTCGACTTGCCCTGATTGCCGTCTCCTTCGTTGGCGGCACGCTCATGGCCATATTCCTCGGCTTCTGGTATGCCTTTCCCTTCTTGCTCTTGGGCCTGATTCTTCTGATTGGTTATATCCTCCTGGGTACGGTACAATCCGCCGCCCTGATCCTTCAGAACGGGACTGATTTCCTGGGGGCTGAAAAGCGGCTCAAGCTGACGCTTAACCCGCGCTGGCTTTACGTCACCAACAGGGCGTACTATTACCTGCTCAAGGGCACCATTGCCCAGGGTTTGAACCGGATGGACGAGGCGGAGAAGTGGCTGCAGATGGCCCAGGCGCTCAACTTGCCCACGGACAATGAGAAGGCAGCCGTGCAACTGCAGCTTGCCGGCATCGCCGCCCAGCGCCAGCGCTGGAACCTGGTCAAAATTTACCTGAAAAACATCAAGGAATTAAATGTGACGGAGCAAGCCATCAAGGACCAAATCAAGCAGTTCGAACTGGCAGCGAGCCAGCAAGGGCAGATGAAGGCAGCGCAGCGCATGGGCATGATGCCCAAAGGTGGAATGCCGCTGAGCCCTGGCAGCAAACGCCGTCGCCCCAAGATGAGGTGACCGGCTATCGCTCCCGCCAGATCACATCCCCCCAGCGATTGATGTAGCCCCATTTGCCCTGGTAACTCACCCAGGCCAGGCCATCCCGGAAGGGCAACACTGACTCGAATATCGGATTCACGGCGAGCTTGCCGTCCTTGTCTATGAAACCCCAGTTTTTACCGGTCCTGACTTGCGCCATGCCATCGGAGAAAACCCCTGCATCCTCAAACTGCGGCTTTATAATGACCTCGCCTGCCTTGTTGATATAGCCGAAGCGCCCTTTGATCTCCACCAGGGCCAGGCCTTCTCCGAAGTCGCCCGCAAAGCTGAATTGAGGCGAGATGGCCAGGTCTCCCTGCTTGTTCACATAGCCGTACTTGCCCTTCTCGCGAACCACTGCCATGTCATCAAAAAATTCCCCATTGGCATAATTGTCTATGAGCTCGAAGCGGGGTTCCAGCAGCAGGCGCCCGGTCTTGTCTATCAAGCCCCAGCACCCCTGCCGCACGACGGCTGCTATATCCTGCTGGAATGCCATACAGGTGTCGAAGGCGGGGGGAATCACAAAGCTGCCGCTTTTATCTATGTAGCCTGCCAGCCCTTCTTCCGAGGCAGCCGCCAGGCCGTTGTGAAACTCGCCTGCCCCATCATACTGCGGTTTGATGGCAAACAAACCCTCTGCATCAATGTAGCCGTAAAGGCCGAACAGGGAAACAGGTGCCAGCCCTTCGCTGAAGTAACCGGCATCGCTGAATTGTATGGGGATGGCCACCCTGCCGCGCTCGTCAATATAACCCCATTTCTGCACCAACTGGACTTTTGCCAGGTGCTCCTCGAAAAGTCCGACGAAATTGAACAGGTGTCGCATCAATAACCGTCCCTGCTCATCAAGCGGAACCATGCGGTCGTTCAGGCGGATGCGCGAGTATCCATTGTAAAAATCCTCTGCCACGACGTATTGCGGCTCTATCACCACCTCGCCTATGGCATCCATAAAGCCATACTTCCCGTACTCCCGAATCTTAAATAGCGGTTTTGACATGTGAGGTTGCTTCTCTGAAAGCCGCCAAGATAGACATTTTGCATGATTGCAAGGCAGAAAATGATGCCTCAACCAGGATTTAAGCGATAATGTTGACGTCGATCGTCCTCAGTCAATCTCCTCTACATAATCGGCTCCGTACATGATCTCCAGGTCTCCCTCCTCGATATCTGCCTCTCGGGATTGCTTGCGGCCTCCGAGGTGCTGGTGGAGGAAGGCCTCGGCAATGGCCCAGAAGGAAACCCAGCTCTTCGGCTGACGGAACTGCCAGCCTTCATCCGGGTAGTAAAAATAAACTACCGTTTTTCCAGCCTTTTGCAAGGCATCGGCGAAGCGGTCGCCCTGTTGTTGTGCCGGTTCACTGCTGCTGCCGCTCACCATCAGGAGGGGTCGATTGACATCCTTGACATAGGTCATCGGGGAATGCTGCTTCAACCGCTCCTGGCTTTCCGCAGTGCTGTCTGCTCCCATCTGCTTTTTCAGGATTTCCAGCGCCTGCGCATCAGCAGCATAAGCTGCCAGGTCGGACAGGCCGTTGAGTGAAATGCCGCAGCTGAACAGATCCGGTGCGGCGCCGAGCGCGTAATTGGCGGCATACCCGCCGTAAGCCCAGCCGAAAATGCCGATTTTATTTCTATTGGCGATGCCGGAACGGATGGCCCAGGTCACCACGTCAACGATGTCGTAATGCATGGCCTCTCCCCATTGCCCCTTACCTGCTTCCATGACCTTGGCTCCCAGTCCGGCCGTGCCCCTGAACTCCATATTGATGACGACATAGCCGCGGTTGGCCAGCAACAGGAAGTGGCGGGTGTACTCCCACTCGTTCCAGTGCGAAACACCGCCCTGGCTGCTGTCATGCACAAAAATGATGGTCGGAAGTGCTGCCTTCGGACTTCCGTCTGTTTTCGCCATCCCGCTGGGCACATAGATGTGAAGTGGCAGCTTCATGCCGTCGCGCATGGCTACCGTGTAGGCTTTTCGGCTGCACAGCTCATAGCCCTTGAGATGGGTGTAGTCCTGGAACAGTGCCGTTGCCTTCTGCGCTTTCCTGTCGTAGTGGTAGTAGGAGACCGGCCCGGCAGAAAGGGTATATACCAGCCAGGTGCTGTCGTTTGCGCTGCTCGAGGCGAAGCATACATTGGGTCCGAGCTCTTTGTCGAGAAAATCGAAATCCTTCCGGACAGCCTCATCCGTGATGTGCCGGCGAAGGTCACCCAAAAGGGCATTGATGGCCCGCACATGGCCACGGGGATCAGTGCAGAGTGCCATCGGAAGTAAGTCGGCGTCGGGATCGGCAGCTATTTCCGTGACTTCGCCGCTGGCTGCATCGATGCGGACCAGGGTGGCCTTGTCCTTGCCCGTGTTGTCCAGCGCGTAGATTACCTTGCCGTCACCACTTGCCGACAACAGGCTGCCGGCGTGCTTCATGCCACCAGCGGGATAGCGGAATACCTCCAGCCACTCTCCGTCCTTTCTGCGCACCAGGGCGCTGCCGCCGTCTTCCAGTTGCTGGATGGCTGCCACCAGCGAAAAGTTTTCATCCAGGGCCAATTCCCTGAGCTGCCCCCGGATGGATATCCGTTTGAGGCTGCTGCTGAGCAGGTCCAGGATATATATGCCGCTTCGCTCCTTGCTTTTTGCGTAGAGGTCGATGACCAACTTGTTGGGGAATCGGGGGCTTTTGTATAAAAAATGCAGGCTGTCAAAATCCGGGAGATCCAGCTTGCGAAGGCTGGTGGATTGCGGATTGGGGACCGTATGCAGGGCCAGGGTCTTGTTTTGGTCCAGGACGACGGCCAGGCCTTCTCCGGCTGTGGGAATCCAGTTTCTCACGGTTCCTTTGAACTTGTACTGCCTCTCCACGTGCTGAGATTTCAGCGGCACGTACCACAGGGAGCTGTCAGCTCCGCTGGTGTCTTTTTGAAAAAAGACTAAGGCTCCGTTGGCTGACAGGGAGATGTTGTGCTTGTCCTTTTGCCGGAAGAGGAGTTCTCTAGGAATTAGGTTGTCTGGGTTCTGGGCGTTTGTAAAAAGGGGGAAAAGGGCGAAGAAGGCCCAAATTGGCAATGAAATGCCGCGGTGGTGTAAGCAGTTTGTGGTCATGGATTACAAGACATTTATGGATAATGGCGTTTTTTAGTATCTATATTGGAAGAGGTGCGAGCCTGTTGCAAAAGTTCTTAGGCGCTTTTAAGATTTGTTTCGCCGGGCTTCAGTTTTGCTCAGCCACCACACAGTCACTGGCACCGAGATTAACCTCGCAAAGGGCGAGGCTGCCCCCAAATCCCTGGCAGTTCGTTAC
>JBEAYO010000213.1:0-6318 GCA_041159285.1 Bacteroidota bacterium
TCTGCAAGGGGTGCTAAATAATTACATTTTTATTAGTTTTAAAGCCGACTATCTAAAAGCTGCGCCGCCACACTTTTGAAATTTATTTCATCGCAGGGACTTGCTCCCGGAAAATGCAAATCATATCATGCCGGAAAAATTACCCACATTTAGTTTTTGCCATACCACAAAGCGGAACACTGGCGTTATAAAATTTGAACATGCGCTGACAGATGCGACGCAGTGCAGCTAATTTTTACTAATTTCACGCCGGCAATTTTACTCCAACAGCACTGCAGCTGAAACAACAACTACCTGTAAATGAAACGATAAGGTGTATACTGTCAATGCCGGCATCGAGGTATGGAACCTCAGACCTCCTTCCCCGGGAAACACTTTACAAAGAAACAACAAAGCAAAACTGCATAAACCACTCCAGCCAGCCCTGCCAATTCCCGCTGCTGGAATGGGAAAATCTAAAGACCTGGCAATGAATAAAAAGCCTGCAATTCTGACAATTCTGCTGCCGCTGCTGGCAGTCTCCTTCCTCACGGCGCAAAAAACAACTGTGTTTACGGACGCCCAGCTGGCATTCAAACGCGGGGAGTACCTCTTCGAAACCGGCGCCTTCGGAGCCGCCATGAATGAATACAAAACGGCCATGGAACTGATGCAGCCTGCCAGCGAGCAATCCTGGGAAAACGTCCGCATCCGCTCTGAACTGGGATACGCCAAATCCGCCATCCGCCTCAACCTGCCCGATGGTGAAAAGCTGATGCTCAACTTCATCCGCACCTACCAGCCAGACCCCCTGGCCTCCCAGGCCATCATTGAGGTGGCCAACTTTTTCTACAACGCGAAGAAGTACGACAAGGCGGTGGCCTTTTACCAGCAAATCAACCAGCTGTCACTCGGAGCCTCGCAGCGCACCGAGGTGGCCTTCAAACTCGGATACAGTTACTTCGTCCAGAAACAGTTCGAGCAGGCCGAAGCCGCCTTCCGGCAGGTAAAGGACCTCGAGGGCGATTACTTTTTCCCATCGAACTACTACTACGGCCTTTGCAGGTTCTTCAGCAACCAGTATCCGGAGGCCATCAAGTCCTTCCGCCTCGTGGAGCGCTCGCGGGAATACAAGCCGCACGTTCCCTACTACATCGCCCAGATTTATTTCGCCCAGCGCAACTACGACGAGCTCATCAAGTACGCCGAGCCGAAGCTGTCCGACTCCTCGGTCAGAAATCCCAAGGAGCTGAATCAGCTGGTGGGGCAGGCCTATTTTGAAAAGGGAGAATACACAAAGGCGCTTCCCTTCCTGGAGAAGTTCGCTGAAAGCTCAGGCCGCATGCGCGAGGAGGAATTCTACCAGCTGGCATTCTGCCAATACACGGCCGGTAAATATGCTGCCGCAGCACGCAATTTTACTGAGCTTAACCAGGTGAACTCTTCGCTGGGACAAATGGCCCTCTACTACCTGGGCGACTGCGAGCTGAAATCCGGCAACAAGCAAGCAGCCCGCAATGCCTTCGCCTCCGCCAGCCGAATGAGCTTCGATACCGGCATCCAGGAAACTTCCCTGCTGAACTACGCCAAGCTCTCCTATGAACTCAGATTCGACAAAGAGGCCTTGACGGCGCTACAGGGCATCCGGGCCGCCTCTCCGCTCTACAGCGACGCGCAGTCGCTCATGAGCGAGATTTTCCTCAGCACCAGAAACTATGAGCAGGCCATTGCCACCCTGGAGGCAATGCCATCAAAAACCGCCAAGCTCAAAGAGGCTTATCAGAAGGTGCTCTACCTCAGGGGCCTGCAGCAATTGCGCGACGACAAGAAAGGGGAGAGTAAAAGCCTGCTGACCAAGTCGGTGGACAATGCCGTCAACAACGAGTACAAGGCGATGGCCCTTTACTGGCTGGGCGATATCTCCTTCCAGGAGAAGGATTACAGCAAGAGCATCCAATATCTCAACCAGTTCACCTCGCTGGCGAAAAACATTGGCAAGCTCCCGGATGAGTCGTCCATTCACACGGCCAACTACCTGCTGGGGTACAACTACCTGAAGAAAGAAAACTACACCACAGCCCAAAGTTATTTCCAGGATGCCGTCATGGGCATCAAGCGCAACAGGAGCAGCATCCGCAACAAGCAGGTAAAAGATGCCGTGCTGGGTGATGCCACCCTTCGCGCCGGCGACTGCCTGTTCAAGAAGAATCAATACAGGGAGGCCATCCGCCTCTACGATGAAGCCCTGAATGCCAAATACCCCGGGTTTGAGTATGCACTCTATCAAAAGGCCATCATCGAAGGGCTTCAGGACAACAGCACAGGGAAGATCATCGCCCTGGAGGAGCTGATTTCGAAATACCCCAATTCCGGCTATTCCGACAATGCGCTGTACCAACTGGGTATTACCTATCAGGCGCTACGGCAGCCGGCCAAGGCCATCGAGACGTTCAAAAAGCTGATTGCCACTTATCCCAGTTCCCCGCAGGTCAACGATGCCTTGCTGCGCCTGGGCCTTACTGCCTATAACCAAGGCAACACCCAGGCCGCCATCAGCTACTACAAGCAGGTTTTTACCCACAACCCCAACAAGGAGGAAGCCGATGCAGCCCTGGCCGCCCTGCGTGAAATTTACCTCAAGGACCTGGGAGACCCGGATGGCTACAACGACTTCCTCGAGACTGTGCCAGGCTACCAGCTCGACAACGCCGCCAGGGATGAAAATGCATTCGCCGCGGCGGAATCGGCTTACGAAAACGGTAACTATGAGCGTGCAATCACCGCTTACTCCGATTACATCGCCAAGTACCCCAACGGTATCAACCTGTTGCCGGCCAGGTATCACCGCGCTGAAAGCTACCTCTCCCTAAAGCAATACACACAAGCCCTCAAAGACCTCGAGTGGGTCGTGGAAAAAGGCCCGGGTCGCTACTATGTGGATGCAATCGGCAAGGCTGCCCTGGTACTTTACCACAACGAAAAGGACTTTGCCAAGTCCTACAGTTATTTCCAGAAATGGGAGCAGGCAGCTACCAACGACAACGACCGCTTCGAGGCCCAGCTGGGTGCCATGCAGGCTGCTTACCGCCTTGGCGATGCCTCGGCCGTGCAGACCACAGCCAGGAAAGTTGCCAATAATCCGGCCGCTTCCGATGCCCAGGCTGCCCTCGCCCATTTTTACCTGGGCAAGGTCGCCTTTGACAGAAAGGAATTCGATGCCGCCATGACCGCCTTCAACAAAGTCACCACCCTGAGCAATGACGAGCAAACCGCAGAGGCCCGGTACCTCATCGCCCAGATTCACTACCAGCGCAGGGATTTGGACAAGGCTAAGAAACGCTGCATTGACAACAACAAGGAAAATTCAGACTACCCTTACTGGGTGGGCAAAAGCTTCCTGCTGCTGTCGGACATCTTTGCGGAGCAAAACGACCTCTTCAGTGCCAGGACCGTGTTGCAGGCACTGATTGATACCTACGAAAACACGGATGATGATATCATCCCAACGGCAAAGCAAAAACTGGAGCTCCTCAAAAAGCAGGAGGCAGGATCCAGTCGTCTGGACCGGGACAACAAGTTCATGGACGATGACGGCGACAACTAATCCAGCGTTCCCAATTGTCATTGCGATGCTCAAAAAGACATTAAACAACAACCAACTCCTTGATATGAATAAATATATTTTCTGCAGCCTGTTGATGACCCTGGCCTTCGCAGCCAATCTTTCCGCGCAAAATGACTTGCCCAGCGAACAGGTGGAAGTAGTGAAGATTTTTGAAGCCCAACTGGCCGAGTCCGAAAAAGTGACCGTGGATCCTGTGCTGCCCGAAGTGGACACCGCTGCAAAAAAGCAAGTATACAAGATTCCGGCAAAATCTTTTTCTATAGAGTATCCTGCTCCCAGAATCCGACCCTTGACCTTCAAGCCGGACCAGGAGATTGCCGAAGCTTACAAGTTTTATTCAAAACTCGGCGGGGGAGTACCAGCCTCTGTTTATGGCGAGGGAGCCTTCAATACCAGCATCCCCAGGGGGGAAAAGGAGTCGCTCGACGTCGGGTTGAACCTGTTGCATCACTCCGCCAATTTCTCGGACGATGAGGTGGAAAATCAGAGTTTCGGGTTGACCAAGGCCTCAGGCCAGGGCACCTATTACTTTTCCCAGGGCTATGCCGTCAGTGCCAACATGGGCTACACAGCCAACCGGGTGAACTACTATGGCTATAACCTCGACCCCCTCTATAAGCGCGGTCCGCAGGAGAGTGAGGCCGTCAGGCAGCGCTTCGGAATTTTTGACCTGGGGGCCAGCATCTTCAACGGGGTTGAGACGGCAGGGGATTTCAACTACAAGGCAGGAATTGACTTCTATGCCATGGGAGATGACTTTGCTGCCCGCGAGACCGGTTTCGTCGTCAATGCCGAGGCCACCAAGTGGATCAACAAGAAGCATTCCTTTGACCTGGGCCTGGTCACTGACTTCACCTGGTACGACGACACCCTGAGCAGGGCGGAGGCCCTTCACAACTATACCCTGCATCCGGCCTTCACCTATCACGGCAATGCGTTTAAGTTCAAAGCAGGGGGGCGGATTGTCTCCCACGACGACGAGTTCTTGTTTTTCCCCGATCTGGAATTTGCACTCAACCTCAGTGGCAAGGCTCTTTCTCTGTTGTTAGGGCTGGATGGCAACCTGCAGAAGAATACCTTGCGCAGCCTGAGCACCTATAATCCATACATTCACACCCGCCTGTCCGACGGCTCCATCCGCAACACCAGTTACTTTGACGCATTTGCTGGGGTGCGCGGCAATTTTAAATTCCTGGAGTACTCTGTCAGGGTGGGTTACAAGCCGACCAACGATCTGGCGTTGTATTACGCCCGGGTTGTCGACGCTGGAAATGATCCCGTCCCGGCGGATTATACCTTTGATGTCATCTACGACGACATCAATGTCATCAACATCAGCGGCTATGTCAAGGCCAACCCGCTGAAGAACCTGAGTCTCACGGCAACGGTCAGCCAGAATATTTTTGACAAGGTGAATGAGTTCAAAGCCTGGCACCTTCCTGTCTTTCAGGCTAACCTGCTGGCGCAATACCACGGGGCGGACAACAAGTTCAAGGCCCGGCTCCAGTTGTTCCTCGAGAATGGTGTCTTCTCCAACACCAGGGGGGGCAGCAATGTCAACCGCTGGGATCGGCTCGATCCGCTCTATGATTTGAGCGTAGGTGGGGAGTATTGGTTTTCCAAGAATTTTGGTGCCTTCATAGATGCCAATAACCTGCTGAATAACAAGCGGGAGCGCTGGCTGTTCTATCCTACCTACGGGATCAATTTGCTGGGAGGCATCACCGCCAGGTTTTGACAACTTACAGCAGCTGACAAAAAAAAAACGGTGACAAAATCTGCGATCCGAAAGGCCCGCTGATTGTCACCGTCAATGAAACCTCAAAATTCCCGGAATTGGCGCAAAGTCAACAGCCCTTGGGGCTGCAATCGTCTCAGGATAATCTGTTTCCCAACGCCGCGAACTGAGGTGTCAATAGAAGTCGCTTACATTTAATTCTGATGGAGTTATTCAGTACGAATAAGTTATTCTTGTTTTACCCCTGCACCACCTTTGGCAAAGCCATTATCTTCGGCGGAGGAGCAACCATGCTCCTTCTTACCTGATTTAACGGACTGCAGAACAGGACAGCGCAGCAGCTGAAAATCTTTTTTAAGTTTGAGAATTTTGATTGGTACTATCTTCCGTGATTACCTGTTGATGGTGAATCGCCGGGACAGCACTTGGTCAATACAGATCAGCAATAAAGGGGGGATTGCCGGGGAGGAGTCGTATTGACGTTTTGTACTTACAAATACCCAAAAACGAAGCCAATTTTTGTCAAACTGAAATTTGGAGGAATATGCCAACAGGTGATTATGACTCGTCGAAATCCGCTTGTTTTCTCTACTTGTCAAGTATTTGTTTGTTTGTCACATCTTTTTACATAAAATTAGTCTTAGATATAAAGGCGAACATATTTTTTGTCTTTGAAAAAAATATTTTTTAAAACTTCCGGGCTCTGATTGAAGGGTGGGGTAGGACCGTGCTAACCATAGGCAGGCAGTGCGAGCTTATTCTTCGATCTGCTTCCGGTGTCGCTTGACTAAAGGAAAGGGCTGCCGGCGGCGCGCCTAAGCACGCCGCCGGCAGCCCTGGAAACCCTTTCCCGCCGCCTGGATGGTATCCTCGGGCATGCGCTGGGAAGTGGAGAACGAGCTGGAAGAACAATCTCCCATCGAGATGCTCTCTGTCGCACTGCCGGGAAACTCCAGGATCAACCTGTCGCCAGTCT
>JBEAYO010000214.1:0-6309 GCA_041159285.1 Bacteroidota bacterium
CCCCGAAGGGCCTGCTGCCGTTCGACTTGCATGTATTAAGCCTCCCGCTAGCGTTCATCCTGAGCCAGGATCAAACTCTCCAAAGTGTTTTCTTCAAACTCCGTGGCCGAAGCCACAGGTTAATTACTTACAACTGAGTCTGATTGCTCCTGGTTTGAATTACTCAAATTCGCGTTGAAAAGGGTCTCTTTCTTACCTTCTTCTTCCTGTTTGTCAATGAACTCTTTTGGAACAAGGGTGGTCCGGATTTTGACATTCAGACCAGGATTGTTCCGTTTTTTTTTTGCTTTAAGATGTTAGCAGCTTCGTTTGCTGTGCTCATCTGTTTTTCAAAGCGGACGCAAAGGTAAACGCCATTTTCAAATCCACAAATATTTATTTCAAAAAAAATGAAAATAATTTCCAAAAAATGAATTTTTCATCAAAAAGCATTGAAATTCAATTTATTACAAATTATTTATAGTTTTTTATTTTAAATTGGCTGATTATTTCAAGAAACTGCTTGTGTAGTCGAAAAGTATTTCGTGTGGATGGGTTGATAGCGGTGCTAAATTTTAAAAACTGACGGATAACCGAAATAGTTCATTGTTGGAGAAAAAAACGGGGGATTTTTATCAGAGCAGGACACTGTATCAACACCCTATTCAGCGAGGTGTTAACTCAAAGGGAGTGACGGGGGATGGGGTTATTGAGACAGCCTCGCCGAAAGCCCTATCCGGGGACAAATCGGCACCCGTGCTGCTTTCAGACGCCCCCCCTTTCAGGACAAGTGCCGGCGGCAATGGCACTTTACAGGCCAGTTATTATTTTATTAGTTTTTCATAAATCAAAAAGCATGACTTACGACGAGATACGCAGTCAGGTGCAGGATGGGGACCTGATATTCCTGAGGGTGGACACGCAGAACCTCTTATCCAGGCTCACCTCCTGGTTTACCAAAAGCCGCTACACCCATGTGGCATTCGTCTTCTGGTACAAGGAACGGCTCATGCTGGTGGAATCCACCACCAAGGGGGGGATACGCATCGTGCAGGCCTCGACTTACCGCAAACGGGAAATAGACATGCTGCCGGCGCCTGTGCCCTGGCATCAGATTGAAGACCGGGCGCTGAGCCGCAGCGGGACGGCAGACTACGGTTGGTTCAGCGCCTCCTACATCGGCATCCGGGAGTTTTTCTTCACGCATTTCGACGTGCTGCTTCCAGTGGACCGTCGCAACCGCAACAAGGCCTGTTCTGAATTCGTGGCGGAGGTGCTGCAATTGCCGGACGTGGACATCAGCCCGGGCAATCTGTACCGACAAATTTCGGGCATCAGGGCCTGAGGATGCCGATGGGCTTTTTCCCGGGCTTTGCGGACTTGCAGGAATGTTTTGCAGGGAATGCCGGCGGCGGGAAAATAGAAGAGCCCTTGTGTGCTGTACAAGGGCTCTTCTGTAGTGTTGTGGTCCCACAAGGGCTTGAACCTTGGACCCTCTGATTATGAGTCAGATGCTCTAACCAACTGAGCTATGGGACCGGTGCCGGTAGCTGGATTTTACCGGAGCGCGGCAAAATTAACTATTACATTCAGAGGCTGCAAATAAAATTAGCGGAGTTTAACAATTTTATATTTTAGGGTGTTGAATGAGGTGCTTCGACAAATAATGCAGTTTTGCCATAATTTAGCATAAAAATAGCTTGCAGTACTGGTGGCAGGCCGGCATGGCAGAATACTCACACGATGCCAGCCCCCCCCACCCTTCACTTGTGCTCACGAAAAACGCAAGGAAATGAAAAAAATTCCAGCACTTCTAATTGTCATTTTATCCCTCTCCGTCCACACTGGCCTCTTTTCACAGACGATAGCCCAGACCGTTACTGAAGGGACCACAGCCGTTCATTTGAAAATGACATCCGACCTGGCGGCGGCAGATTCCATGGCCAATGCACTAATGGAAATCCACAAGCAGGAAATGTCCAGGAACGATTCTGTGAAGGCCCAGCTCACCTTCATGATGGGGACCCTTGAGCTCCACAAGAAGCGGTACCGGATATCCAGCAATTACCTGGAACAGGCGCTGAAAACCGACCTGGTCCGAAATAAAGAAACTGCCCGGTTGAAATGTTTAGGCAATCTGGCAGTCTGCCAGGAACAGCTCGGCAAGGTGCCCGAGGCCCTAGGCCTTTACCAGCAAGCCATGGCCATTGCCAGCAGCCTCAAGGACCAGCAAGCCATGGCCAATATCAACTTCAACATGGGCAACCTGGAGAACGAGATGGGCGAGACCGACAAGGCCATTGCCATGACCGGGAAGGCGTTGCTAACCTTTGAGGAACTGGCTGACACCCTCGGCATCGCCGTCTGCCACCTTAATCTAGGGAAATTCTTTACTCAAAAGGAGGACTATGAAAAAGGAGAATGGTACACCCTCAAGGCCCGAGAATTGCTTGAACAGCTGAACAACTACTCCCAGCTGACCAGCACCTTAATCAATCTGGCCCGGATTGAATACCTGAGGAAGCGACACGACCGCTCCAATCAGCTGTTGCAACGCGTGCTTGACATCTCCAGGGAGAACAACTTCGATTATAACCTGGCACCCGCTTATATCCTGTTGGCTGACAATGCCATCAGCACCGGACAGAACTTGCCGGAAGGTAGGGAATACGCCCTGGAGGCCATCCGCCTGGCTGACACCTCCGGCCGCAGGGACATCCTGGAACAGGGCTATCTGATGCTGAGCCGCTACTATGCCAAGGTAAATGATTTCAAGAATTTCGACCAGGCCTTGACTGACTACGACCGGACCAAGCAGGAGACCGTCACGCTCAACGCCAGGGCTGCTGCAGAGGAGCTGAAGGTCATCTTCAACACGGAGCAGTTGAGCAGCGAAAACCGCCAACTCTCCCGGGATGTGAACCTGAAAAACCTACAGCTGCTCTTGCTGTCCCTGCTCCTCCTGCTTGCCATTGTCACCGGCAGCATCATTTACCGCCAGCAGCGGCGCCTGCAGGAGAACATGAGAACCATGTTCCAGATGAACGTCAGCCTCGCCTATGCCAGGCAGGACATCTCGGAGGAGCTGCCCAGGCGGGAGGAGGCCGAATCCCCTGCCCCCGGGCAGCAGGAGGAATCTGACCTGGAGTTGTACAGGTCGATCAGGAGGCGGATTGAGCAAGATGAACTTTACAAAGACCCCAACTTTAGCCTGAGCGATTTTTCCCAGCTCACCCGGCGCAGCAGCAGGCGAATTTCAACAGTCATCAATCATGTCGGCAAGACCAATTTTCCAAGCCTGGTCAATGAATTTCGGATTAATGAGGCCAGGAGGCTGCTGGCGGAACATGGGACTTCCATGCCGAAGGCCGACATTGCCACAGCCACCGGCTTCAGCAACAGCATTTCCTTTAACCGTTGCTTCAAGGATCTCACCGGCTTCACTCCGACCGACTACCTGAACATGCTGCAGCAAGAAGGGGTGCCGGAGAGCGATGCCGCCGAGGACTGAGGGTGTCCGGACCCTCTGCGTCCTCCGAACAACAGGCGCCTACGCAAAACTTTTGGCTCAGCGGTCATCCTTGATGGTGGGCATCCGCAGCAAGGTTATTTTAAAACGGGTCGAAAGAGGTTTAATTACCCCCTATCGTCAGTGTGCCGCCCACCGCCACCGTTAGTGTGCTGCCTGCCGCCACTGTCAGTGTCCGGCCAAGCCCCTCCGTTCCGGTCGTCAGTTCCACGTCGAAGCCCGCCGGGATCACCACGTTATGGCAGGGAATCGGCTTGTAGCCAAGGCTCCATGTGGGATTGAGCGCCCAGCTGATGCCGTTGCCGTTGCCCGTCCAGGTATTGGTCAGCTCCCCAACGAGTGGCACCGTCACCACTGTCGGCGACACGCCGCAGCCATAGTTGCCGAAGATGTTGATGCTCAGCTGGTAATTCCCCGCACTCAGGTTATTGAATACATTTGAAAACTGCCAGGAAGCTCCGCCATTGATGGAATAGGCGACCTGGCCGCTCACCCCCGGCAGGGTCACCGCAATGCTGCCGGGATCGCCACCGCAAAACTCCGGGGTGACCGTCGCGTTCACCGCAACAAACAAGCCCAGCACCGTCACTGTCGCCTGACAGGTGGCCGTGTTGCCATGGGCATCGCTGGCCGTCAGGGTTACCGTGTTCGGCCCAAGGTTGGAACAGTAGAACAGGGAGGGGCTGACACTCACCGGGGTGGGCGAGCCGCCGCAGTTGTCGGTTGAGGCGCCGGCATTGTAAACCTGTGTCGGTGTGATGATGACTTGCCCCTGGGCGTCCACCTGCACCGTCAGATTTTGGCAAGTCAGGGATGGCGGCAGGTTGTCGGCCACAGTCACCGTGGCCGTGCAGGTGGCTGTATTGCCAGCTGCATCTGTAGCCGTCAGGGTCACCGTGTTCGGCCCTAAGTTAGAGCAGTTGAAGCCAGCGGGATTCAGGGTCAGGGCAGGGTTGCCGCAGTTGTCCGAGCTGCCGTTGCTGATCTGTACGACGGAGAGGCTGGACTGGCCGTTTGCACCCAGGAATACCGTGGTATTCTTGCAGAGCGCCGTGGGCGGCAGGTTGTCCTGGACGGTCACCGTGGCCGTGCAACTGCTGCTGTTGCCGCCGCCGTCCGTGGCCGTCAGCGTCACCGAGTTGATGCCCGGCTGGGCGCAAGTGAAAGTGGACTGGCTCAGCGACAGTGAGAAGGTGCAGTTATCGCTGCTGTTGTTGTTCACCTGGGCACTGGTAAGAATGGCTGTGCCGCTGGCGTTGAGCTGTATAGTAGCATTCTTGCAGGTCGCCACCGGCAGCGTGTTGTCCGTCACCGTGACGGTGGCCGTGCAGGTCGCTGTGTTGCCGCCATGGTCGGTCACCGTCAGCGTCACTGTCTTCAATCCGAGGTGGGCGCAAGTGAAGGAGGATTGGCTCAGGGTCAGGTTGCTGATCCCACAGACGTCCGTCGAGTTGTTGTTAACCGCCGGGGCGGCAAGGCTGGCATTGCCCTGGGCGTCAAGCACCACCGATGTATTTTTGCAAAAGGCCTTGGGGGGCGTATTGTCCAGTATGGTGATGATTGAGGAGCAGGTGCTGCTGTTGCCGTTGAGGTCAGTGACGGTCAGGGTCACCGTGTTCGGGCCGAGGTGGGAGCAGTTGAAGCTCGTCTGGCTCAACGTGATGCCGGCGATGCCGCAGGTGTCCGTGGAGTTATTGTTCACCTCGGGAGCTGTCACGGTCCTGTTGCCCTGGGCGTTTAGTGCGCGAGTCACGTTTATGCACTGGGCGGAGGGCGGTATGTTGTCCAGCACGGTCACCATGGCCGTACAGGTGCTCGAATTGCTGAAATTATCCGTCACCGTAAGCGTCACCATGTTGACACCTACGTTGGTGCAAGTGAAGGAAGTCAGGTCCAGCGACAAAGAGGCGATGCCTGTGTTGTCGTAGGAGCCGTTGTTCACGGCAGCTGCCGTCGTGCTGGCGCTTCCGCCAATATCCAGGTACAGTGTCAGGTCCTTGCACAGGGCGACTGGCGGGATAAGGTCGTTTATCCTGACTGTGAGCGCGGTGGTGCAGGTGCTTTGATTGGTGTTGTTGTCAATCACCGTCAGGGTGATAATGTTCAGACCCGTGTCGGCGAGGGTGAAGGAGGTTTCACTCAAATGCAGGGTATCGAGGCCGCAGGCATCGCCGGAGAGGCTGTCGATGAGAGCGGTGGTGAGGGAGGCGGTATTGGTAGAATCCAGGAGCAGCAAGCCCTCGGCGAAGCAGTTCGCCACCGGGGCTACTGTATCTGCCACTGTAACGCTAGTCACACAGGTGGCGGTGTTTCCGTTATTGTCTGTCACGGTCAGCATCACCGAGTTGGCACCGGTGTTGGCGCAAGTGAAAGTATCCGGAGAGACTGCCAGGCTGCCGATTCCGCAGATGTCGCTGCTGCCATTGTTCACCTGGGAGGCGGCCAGGATACCCTGTCCGTCGGTGCTGAGCTGCACTGTGGCGGCCTTGCACAGCGCCGTCGGCAAGATGGTATCTGACACAGTCACCGTGGCCGTGCAGCTCGCCGTGTTGCCTTTGTTGTCCGTCACCGTCAGGGTCACCGTGTTGGCGCAGGTGTCGGCGCAGGTGAAGCTGCCCGGGCTGGCCTGCAGCGAGGCGATGCCGCAGGCATCCGTGGAGTTGTTGTCGATGTCGGTGCCGCTGACCGAGGCCGAGCCGCTGCCGTCCAGGCTTACGCTGAGGTTCTTGCAGAGGGCCAGGGGCTTCACGGTGTCAGCCACCGTGACCGTCGCCGTGCAGGCCTTTGTGCTGCCGTTGTTG
>JBEAYO010000215.1:0-6301 GCA_041159285.1 Bacteroidota bacterium
AGGTAAGCAAAAGACCGGCTACCCCATCGTCTATGGTGAAAAAATCATTGACCCTAAGCTGCCGACCGTCCTTGTATATGGCCACTACGACGTGCAGCCGCCGGACCCGCTGGACCTGTGGGACTCCCCTCCCTTCGAACCCGTGGTCAAAACCACCAAGGTACACCCCCAGGGCGCCATCTTCGCCAGGGGATCCTGCGACGACAAGGGACAGACTTACATGCATGTCAAGGCCTTTGAGGCCATGGTAAAAACAGGCTCCCTGCCCTGCAACGTCAAATTCTGCATCGAGGGGGAGGAAGAGGTTGGCTCGCCAAGTTTCAGGCCGTTCGTGGAGAAAAACAAGGACCTCCTGGCCTGCAATGTCGTGTTGTGTTCCGACACTTCCATCATCGCCAACGACATCCCCAGCGTCACCTCCGGGGTCAGGGGACTGGCCTACCTGCAAGTGGAAGTGACGGGTCCCAACAGGGACCTCCACTCCGGTGTCTATGGCGGCGGCGTGGCCAACCCGGCCAATGTGCTGGCCTCCATGATCACAAAACTCATAGATGAGAACGGCAGGATCACCATCCCGCATTTCTACGACGATGTCCAGGAAGTCAGCCCCGCAGAGCGCGAGGCAATGGCCCGGGAGCCGTTCAGCCTGGAGACCTATCAGGAAGACCTCGGCATCGCCACGGTGCAGGGAGAGACCGGCTACTCCACGAATGAGCGCACCTCCATCCGCCCGTCGCTGGACGTCAACGGCATGTGGAGCGGCTACACCGGCGAGGGTTCCAAGACGGTGCTTCCAGCCAAGGCTTTTGCCAAGATCTCGATGCGACTGGTGCCGCACCAGCGGCCGGAGAAGGTGTACGAACTGTTCGAAACCTATTTCAAGTCGCTCGCACCGCCCTCCGTGCAGGTCAAGGTCATTCGCATGCACGGTGGAACGCCTGGCGTGACGCCCACCAACACGCCGGAATACCAGGCGGCGCACCTGGCCATGGCCAAGACCTTCGGCAAAGATCCCATTCCGAAGCGCGAAGGTGGCTACATTCCCATCGTCGCCCTCTTCAAGGACGTGCTGGGCAAGGACAGCATCCTGATGGGCTTTGGCCTCAACAGCGATGCCATCCACTCTCCCAATGAGCACTACGGCCTTTTCAATTACTACAAGGGAATTGAAACAATCCCGTATTACTTCCAATATTACACAGAGTTGAAAACCAAGTAACAGAAACTATTTTTCATTGCTATGGTGCAATTTGAGAACGAGGTCATTGAGAAAAGCTTTGAAATTCCAGTACTGGTTGACTTCTGGGCCCCCTGGTGCGGACCTTGCCGGGTGCTGGGTCCTGTGCTCGAGCAACTGGCCAGTGAACAGGAGGGCCGCTGGGAACTCGTCAAGGTCAACACGGAGGAACAGCCCGATCTGGCCCAGCAATTCCAGGTGATGAGCATCCCCGCTGTAAAGTTGTTTCACGAGGGGAAGGTCATCCAGGAATTCACCGGGGCCTTGCCGCGGATTCAGCTTGAAAACTGGCTGCGGCAGCACCTGCCGGACCCATCCTCCAGGGTGCTCCGGCAGATCCTCAGCGGATCGGATGCGGCCGCGGTGGAAGCTGAACTGCGGCAGTTTATCTCCGAACATCCCGAGCACAACGAGGCAAGACTGGCGCTGGCCAGGAAACTGGTATTCCTGGCCCCGGAGGAGGTGAACACGCTGACGGCAGGCATCCATGCCTCCGACCCGCTTCACAGCGAGGCCGGTGAGCTCAGGGCCCTGGCCCAACTGATGACACTGGAGGCTGCGGACGAAACAGAGGCTGCCGGCCTCCGGCTGCTGCAGGCCAAGTCATCCCTGCTGCAGGATGACTTCGACAGTGCCCTCCAGCTGCTCATTGAAGCGACGGTGCTCAACAAGAGCTTCCGGGGCGACTTGCCCAGAAAAGCCAGCGTGGCGATGTTTCACTTCCTGGGGGATGAGCACGAGCTGACCAGGAAATACAGGCGTCGCTTCGACATGGCCCTGTACTGATTGCATCCGAAAAATTACAGCATGCGCATAATTTTCATGGGCACCCCTGAGTTCGCAGTGTCTTCGCTGGATATCCTGGTCAAAAACGGCTACGATGTCGTGGCAGTGGTCACTGCCACGGACAAGCCCGGTGGCAGGTCTGGCCGCGAACTGCTTCAGTCCGCCGTGAAGAAGTATGCCCTGGAGAAGGGTATCCCTATTCTACAGCCCCCCAAGTTGAAGGCGCCGGAATTCCTATTGCAACTGGAAGCCCTAAGGGCCGACCTCCAGATCGTGGTGGCATTCCGGATGCTGCCGGAAGTCGTGTGGTCCATGCCCAGCCTTGGCACCATCAACTTGCATGGCTCTTTGCTGCCGAGATACCGGGGAGCCGCCCCCATCAACTGGGCCGTCATCAACGGGGAAAGAGAAACCGGGGTCACTACCTTCTTCATTCGGCAGGAGATTGACACGGGAGACATTCTTTTGCAGAAGAAAATGACGGTGGGAGAAAATGAAACAGCCGGCGAGGTGCACGACCGCATGATGGAACTGGGCGCCCAGGCCGTCCTTGAAACCGTTCAAATGCTGGAAAAGGGCAATTGCGTTCTTCAAAAACAAGATACCTCCCTGGTCAGCCAGGCTCCCAAGATATTTCACGAGACTTGTGAAATCAACTTCAACCAATCCGCCGAGGCCGTTCACAATTTCATCAGGGGCCTGAGCCCGTACCCGGGAGCCTGGACCAGGCTCCATTGGGCCGCAGGCACCGACACCGACCGGTTCGAAGGGATGGAAGTGAAGCTCCTGCAAACCCGCAAGGCCCAGGTTCCTGCTGTGCACCCTGCGGGAGAGTTCGTGACGGATGGAAAGAAACTACTCCGGATAGCCACTGCCGACGGTTACGTGGATATCCTTGAATTACAAGTGGCAGGAAGGCGGAAGATGGATGCCGTCAGCTTTATCAACGGGCTGAAGTCCTGATAGCCCGGCAAGGGAGCTCAACTGCGTGCCCAGCGCTTCGCCAGCCAGTTTTTGAACTTCAAAGCCCTGCTTTCCCAGGTCAAGCCTTCTGACGTCTCCAGTGCTTTGGCAGACAGCTGTTCCTGCAAAGCCTTATTTTCCAGCAAATGGCCAAGAATGACCGAATTCCCGGCTGCATCATCCGAAGGGACCAGCAAGCCGTTCTCTCCATTTACCAGCAATTCGCGCATGTCTGGCTGGTCGGGAGCAATGATAGACCTGCCAGCAGCAAGATAGGGGAACAATTTGAAGGGAAGCACGGTTTTTCCAAATTTTTCCAGGGGGGCTGACACCGGCGGTATCATGAGTACATCCGCGGCATACAAGTAGTTGGAGACTTCGGCGATGGGCCTCCGCTCCACCAAATCCACATTGTCGGCCCTGAGGGACTGCGAATAGGCACGTAGCCGCTCCAGGTCCTCCGGCCTTCCACCCACCAGCAGGAAGCGGGCCTGGGGCGACAAGGCGGCGATATCGATGATGCTTTCAATGCATTTGTTGGGCTGCATGTTGCCGGTGTACACCACATAGGGCATATCAGGATCCAGGGCCAGGGCCTGCCTGGCGGCGGATTTGCTAAGCCTCGGCAGCATGTCTGAGTTATCCACCCCGTTGTGCAGCACGAGCAGCTTTTCTTCCGGTATGCCAGCGCGCAGCATGGAGTCGGCGGCAACCTGGCTGTGCAGCACCATGCCTGCGAACACCCGGCTTTTTGCCTGTCGCGACAGCAGGCGCATGGCGCCGGGGTGCTCATCTCCCAACCGCCGGTAGGTTTCAAAGACAAAGGGTTTTCTGAAGAGCAGGGCCAGCAGTGCCACAAAACGGTTGCGCGTGTAGATCAGCTCCACGCTGGAATCAAAGGCCGCCAGCAGGGTAGCCAGCAGGGAGTGGAAAAATTTTTCCAGCCGGAGATTGGAGGCTGGCACGTGGCTCAGGATGCGGATGTCAAGGCCCGGCTGGACGTTGTAGTACTTGTAGATGGCCTGTCGAAGCCAGGCCTTGCCTTTGGACAAACTCCCGTATTGCAGCGGTATCCAAAGGGAAACCGGCAATCCTGCAAAGTGGAAGGCGCTGGCATTTTTGATAATTTGCTGGGTGTTGGTGTCGTGATGAGGGTAGCGTTCGCTTGAAATGATGGCGATGCGGGGTAGCTTTGCTTGTGTTTGTGTTGTTTGACCCTCGTTCGGCATGAGCATTGACCGATTTGTGATTAGTGTTTGTCTGTATTGTTAATTTGAAGTGCTTCTTGCCTTTGCCGCTTTAGAATGTGCCTGAATGGAAAAGGCGAAGATGAAAAAAGCCATCACCGCCACGTATCCCAGCGCCATCGGCAGTTGCCCGAATATTGACAGCATGAAAAATATCAAGGCGAACAGATCGCGTTTACCAAAGGCGGCAGCCGTCTGCATGAACCTGTCAAAGCGGCTGTTGCCATCCTGAAAGCTGTATTTCACATTGAGCAGGGTTCCTCCGGATTTGAATCGCAGCAGGTACAGGTACAAGCTGCCGAGCGCCAATACCACGAAGATGGCGGCCAGGGCGCCCGAGGCCAACACGAGGTCCGAAGCCCCCGTCCTGTATATACCAATGATGATGCCTGCCAGGGCCGCCAGGTAGGACAGGTTGTCCACCAGCGTGTCCAGCCACTGGCCCAGGGGGGAAGACTTGAACTTCAGGCGCGCCAATTCGCCATCCACGCCGTCCAGCACTGAGGTCAGGTGAAACAGGAAGCCGGCCATGAGATAATTCCAATAACCGCCGCTGGCTGCAAAGAAGCCGGCCGCCAATCCGATCAGGCCGGTGAAGAAGGTGAACTGGTTGGGTGTCAATGGGGTATGGGCCAATACCCGGCTGATGCGCGTGGATATCGGTCGGTTCATGTGACGCGAAACCCAGCCATCGGTGGGTTTGATCAGGCTGCGGATCAAGGCCGCCTCCACCTCCCGCTTCGATTCGCGGCTGTTCACCGGATGTTGCAGCAGCCCCGGAAACTCCACCCCGCTGATGGCAAACTGCCTTTCCTCCGCCACTTTGACCCACTGGGCAGGGCTTGCTGCATCGGAAAAAGAGGCTTCGCGCAAGCTTTGCAAAATATCGCCCTGGAACAAGGCCATTCGCCCGGATTTGAGGACTGTCACCTCCTGCCCTTCCGCTGCTTGTTTCAGCATGCCCGCCGGAATGGCCGTGTCCAGCACAATGGGCCCTGACAATAGCAAGACCTTGCTGTCTGCCGGAAGGTCTGGTTGGCTGCCCTCGGCAAGAAATTGCAGGTCCAGTTGAAGCTGGGGGGAGTTTCTCCGGATTTTCACCACCTCGGAGCTGAACTTGTCTGAAAGCAGTACCGCCTGGAAGCCGCCGCGCTGCAGGGCGTGAAGGCAGCGCTCCAGCACGGAGAGTCCATATATTTTCTGGCTTGCCGCACATCCCGGGGGATGGGGCAGTATGGCAATGTTAAAACCCATGGCAAATATTTTTCGGCGTCCCTGTCGTCACACCAGGCCGGCGTGAGGCTCCAGGAAACCCAGTACACCGGCAACGATGACGTAAATCCAGCAGGCGATGAACACCGGCACGGCATACTGACGCTTTTGGAGCATGTCGGGAAACAAAATCGGCTTGCCCTGGAATTTCCCCCGCGGCCTGCTGGGGAAAAAGAAGGTCTTGTACGTCTCGATGGTTGCCACCGTGAAGCCAATGCTGCAAAGCGTTATGACGACGAAGCTGTCTGTAAGGTTAGCCGCCACCCAGGCCCAGGTGTAGGCCACGGCCGGGCTGCGGAAAAACTTGAACCATTCAAAGCCTTCAATCGGCGCGTCTTTCCAGGCGCCGCCAAAGGCTGATATCCAACCGCCCACACCGAGAAGGATGAGCAAGAGGTAGGGATTTACCTGCAGCCCGCCGGACAGATACAACTTGTGCAGGGAAATCAAGCCCCAGCCTATCAGGGCGATGACACTTACATAAAGCAGTGCAGCTATGTAGCGGTCTCGCTTGCTTTCCACGACGCGACCCATGACGTGCAGCTGCATGGGGATGAAGTACTTGGACTGGTCCTCCGTCCTGAGGAAGGTCTTCCAGATCTCCATGGTGGCTCGTTCCGCCAGGTAGATGGATCCCCAAAGCAGGAAGATGCCGCCCGGGCTTTGGAGGTCAATGCCGGTTAGTTTCCAGACGATAGGGGCGTAAGCGAGGCTTGCAAAGGTGCTGCGCAGGTATTTCGGCCAGGTGAAGCCCTCGTGGGGAGAGTCCTTGTACATTCCCCAGGTGGAAGTGTGA
>JBEAYO010000216.1:0-6281 GCA_041159285.1 Bacteroidota bacterium
CTCCTATTGTGAGAAGGCGTCTCGCCAAAGGGTCTTTTGAGACACCCGCTTCTGAAAAGGGCGCGGGGCTGCTCGCTGCGCCCCCCAAACATCCCCTTCCCGGAAGCCGGGCGCCGATTTAAACGGACCGACGCCGGTTTCTCTTTCATGCGTTTCTTTAAAATAATTTTGTCAACCTCAGCGGATCAATTCAATTTTTGCTATTTTGACCCAGGTTATTTATTTTTAAGCTAAGCACCTACCAACTTTATGATGAAAAAGACGACTTTCTTACTCGCTGCTGCCCTGCTCCTTGCAGGCATCCGCTCCATGGCGCAGTCACTGCCCGAGCAATTCCACTTCTCCGACGACAACCGCCGCCTCATCACCGGAGGGCTGCCCACAGAAGGCTTCTATGCCCAGGAGAACGTGAACACCCTGGAGCTCTGGTTCGACCAGCCCAACTACTGGGCCCTGCTCACCAATAACTACACCTCGGGCACCGATATCCCGGCCACCCTGGTCATCAACGGCGACACCCTGCCCAGCCCCGTCGGCGTCCACTTCAAAGGACAAACCTCCTACCTGCAACTGCCGGCCGGCTCCCAGAAGAAGTCCTTCGCCATCGCCCTTGACTTTGAAGACGAAAACCAGGACTTCGACGGCTACGAGGCCCTGAACCTCCACAATGCCTTCGACGACCCCTCCTTCATGCGGGAGGTGCTCTACGACCAGCTCGGACGCAGGCACATCCCCATGGCCAAGGCCAATTTTACACACCTCTATATTAATGGCCAGGACTGGGGCCTCTACCCCAGCATCCAGCAACTCAACGGGGACTTCTTCGAGGAGTGGTTCCTGAGCAACAACGGCACCCGCTGGCGGGCACTGAAAACCATCCCCTCCGGCCCTGGCGGGCCTGGCGGACCCGGCGGCACAGGCGGCCCCTTCGGCACCGGCTACTCCTCCCTCAACTGGCTGGGCACAGCGGACACCGCCGAGTATAAAAAGTACTACACGCTGAAAAGGGCCTACAAACCCACTCCCTGGGAGGACCTCATCACCGTCTGCAGCCTGCTCAACAATACCCCGACCGCCAATCGGGAAGCAGCCCTGAAGCCCGTGCTCGACATCGACCGCACCCTGTGGTTCCTGGCCACGGAAATCGCCTTTTCCGACGACGACAGCTATGTCCACAAGGGCGGCATGGACTACTACCTCTACTGGGAGCCGGAGACAGGCCGCCTGGTGCCCCAGGAGGTGGATGGCAACACCTGCATGAAGCCCAACAACGCCAATTGGTCCCCTTTCTACAATGAAACTGATACCCGTTTTGCCTTGCTAAACCGCCTGTTGGTAGTCCCGGAACTGCGCCAACGCTACCTGGCACACCTGCGCACCATTGTGGAGGAATCCATGCAGCAAGCGCTGGCCGATTCCCTGGTCAACAGCTTCTTCGCCCAGATTGACTCCCTGGTGCAGTCCGACCCAAAAAAACTGTATTCCTACAATCAGTTCCTCTCTGAAAAAGAATACCTTAAAAACCACATCCAGCAACGCAGGAATTTCCTTCAGGCCACACCTGCGCTGAATGTCGCCGGACCTCTGATCTCAGAGGTCACCAGCTTTGTCAACGGCGTCGCCTTCGCCCAACCCGACGCCGGCCAGGAAACCCAGGTGACAGCCAAGGTGAGCAGCGCCAGCGGCATCTTCTCCGTCCGCCTTTACTATGGCAGCGGCTTCGTCGGCAACTTTGAGAAAACGGAGATGTTCGACGACGGCAACCACGGCGACGGTGCTGCGGGCGACGGCGTCTTCGGCGCTACCATTCCCGGTTTCGGCAACGGTGCCTGGGTTCGATATTACGTGGAGGCCCTGGCCAACAACACGGTCAGGACGGCCTCCTACCTGCCGAAGGGCGCCGAGCACGATGTCTTCATCTTCCAGGTGAATGTCTCGGGCTTCCTCAACAGCGATGTGGTGATCAATGAAATCATGGCCTCCAACCTCACAGCCGTGACCGACCAGGACGGCCAGTACGACGACTGGATAGAACTCTACAACACCGCCGCCGCCCCGGTGGACCTGAGCGGCTGGCACCTCAGCGACGACAGCAACAACCTGGCGAAATGGACTTTCCCGCAGGGCTCCATCCTCGATGCCGGCGCCTACCTGATTGTCTGGGCGGATGAGAACGGCTCGCAGGCCGGCCTGCATGCCAATTTCAAGCTTGCCGCAGCCGGCGAAGAGCTTTTCCTGGCCAATCCGGACCTCACAGAGGGCCAGCAGGTGGTCTATGGCGCCCAGGTGGCGGACCAGGGCTATGCCAGGGTTCCCAACGGAACGGGGGATTTCGTCATCCAAAACCACACTTTCAACGCCAACAACGAAGGCATCACAGCGCTGGGGGAGACAGCGCTGGCCTCCAACGGACTGCACCTTTTCCCAAATCCAGCAGAGGACCTGGTCACCGTGCAAACCGGAAGCCCCCTGCCGCAGCGCCTCTGCGTGGTGAATGCCTGGGGGCAGGTGCTGCTCGACAGGGAGGTGGTGTCCAATGCCACGCTGGAGACCTCGTCCTGGAGCCCGGGTGTGTATTTTGTGAAATGCGGCGAGCGCTGCGGAAGGCTGTTGGTGAAATAAGGTGCTCGTATTTTTGATAAAAAATCACCCGCCATGCAACCATTGCTAACGCAGCGCACCTTTATTATGAACTGACTAAAGCAACCCTATGCCGGAATTCCAGCCAGACATCCTGGATGCCTGCCGAAGCGGAGACCGATTCGCCCAGCGCAGGCTCTATGAACATTTCAAAGGGAAAATGTTCGTGGTGTGCCTGCGCTACGCCTACAACCGGCATGACGCAGAGGATATCCTTCAGGAAGGTTTCGTCAAGGTATTCCGCGACCTGCACCAGTACAAAGGGGTCGGCAGCCTGGAGGGTTGGATCCGCAAGGTCATTCTCAACACTGCCCTGCAGTACATCCGGCAGCAGAAAAGCCTGCTGAACACCGTTGACTTCGACCAGCAGGCCTTCCAAATCCGGGAGGACGACAGCCCCGAGGATGACAACCAGGAAATGGCAAGGCTGCTGCTGCGGCTCATGCACGAAATGCCGCCCGGCTTCCGGACCGTCCTCAACCTCTATATCCTGGAGGGCTTCTCCCATCAGGAAATCGCGGATGAACTCCAGATTTCCGTCGGAACCTCAAAATCCCAGCTGAACCGTGCCAAGGCCTTTCTGAAAGGCTTGCTGGAAAAAAGCCTGGCTAAATGACGCTTCAATCAACTAATAGGCATTATGGAAAATAATCTACCCAACGATGCGCTGGAGGAATTCCTGAAAAAGTCCTTTGAGGACTATCAGGAAAGCCCCTCCGATGATTTGTGGAGCAATATAGAAAGTTCGCTGCCGGCCTCTGCCGGCAACAAACCAGTCAGCTTCCGCCGCTACTGGTTGGCAGCTGCCGCCTCCGTCCTGATTGGCATCGTAGCCGCCCAGCATTTTTACTACAACCAAAAAATCAAGGAGCTAAGCGCGGCCGTGGGCCAATCGCGTCAGGAAGAAGCTCGCCAGGCTGAGAACAGCGCCACCACCCAGCTGGAATTGCCGCAGGCTCCGGGTGAACAGCCCGCTGCAGCTGCAGAAATGCCTTCTTCCCCACAGCCCCGGAAGGCTGGCCCTTTCCAGTCGGCACTGACTTCAACAAAGCCAGCCCTTCAAAGCAACAAGCGCCTTGTTCCCCCGGTCATGAACGGAGGGACTGCCAACCTGGGACCGGCGGGCAATTTGGCTGCCGGCGTTCCCTCCTACCCCATGCTGACCAATGAAAAAAATCCTGTTTCGCCTGCCTCAGCGGCCGAGGGACAAACCGGTGCCCTGAACTCGACCACTGAAGCGCCTGAAGCACTGGCCGGCACGACTGTGGCAGCTCCTGCCAAAGTTAGAAATCTGGACCTGAGGCTTCTTCCTGAAACTGCTATTTCCGCTCCCGCGTTGAGCAGTGAAATGACACTAGAAATCCACCCCTTGCGCAGCAGCTTGTTTTCCCTCGGCATTCACCAGCAGACAATGGCCGTGCGGGAAACCCTCAAAAGGTTTTACCCGGAGCGCATACCCAACCGGCCTGGCCGGCCGGAGCGCTTTGTCAACACCAACATGGCAGCAACGGGCCTTGCCCTTGTCCGGGGCGTCACCGCAAGCTGCGAGCTGACTGACAAGCTGAGCATCGTCTCCGGATTGGATTACCGACAGACCTCACTGTCCTCGGTTCACCAGCCCAGTTTTAAATTCAAGGAGCGAATCAAGTGGCATGGCGGCGGAGGCCCACAGGGGGACGAGGATCACGAGCATGATTTCACCTACAACTTAAATACGAGTGCCGGCCTGGTGGAAGTGGATCTTCGGGTAGCCGAGGCCGACACCACCCTTCCGGTGTCGGAAGATGACGTGGTGGCCTTTGAAGTGGAGACGCGCAACACCATGCGGCACCTGAGTTTGCCGCTGGTGTTGAAATACCAGATCGGCAGTGGAAGACTTCGCGGCTATGCCAAGGCCGGGGCTGTCGTCAACTGGCTGCTGAAAGATCAGATTGAAATCACCTCGCTCAGCACTGCCAATGAAAATTTCAACATCAGCATGAAGCGCCCTTCGCTGGACAAGACGCAGGGCTTGAGAACGGTGACTGCCAATTATTTCCTCTCAGCGGGAGTGGAGTACGCTCTTTCCTCTTCCCTGAGTTGCTACCTGGAGCCTGTTGCCATGGGGAACCTGGGCAGCCAGCATTCAGCTGACTTCATCAAGTCCTCCAGCATGATGGCAGGGCTGAATGCAGGCATAGAGTATCGTTTTTGACATTTCGGGAACTACGATGCTCGGTGGGCCAGTGGCCCGCCGAATGACCTGGAAACCCCTTCCCGAGACTGTCTCAAAAGACCCGGCGTTCTGTTCTGCCGGTGCCGATCGCCCCCGGAAAGGGCATGGGATTGTGTAAAAAGCCCTTGCGGCTGGTCCCTCGCCAAAGGGTCTTTTGAGACGGGCTCGATAAAAAACCTTAAAAAATTTTGCCGCCATGCAACCATTCCCGACCAACTGATACCTTATAAAAAAAGAACATGACCGTTCAATAAAGCAATATCACATCATTTTAAATCCATCACAGTTATGAAAAACTTGTTTCACCCGATGCTCGCGCTGGGCATCCTGGCCATCTTTTCCTCCTGCCAGAAAGACGGCCTCTTATCCACAGCGGAAAGCCTGATCAACACCATTGCCAATTCCGGTTCCAAGGAACTGGTGGCGGCAACAGACCTTTCCAATGACATCACCACCTATGTGGAAAAAAACCACTCCCCCGTCAGCGTCGAGGCAGCCTGGAAGGTTGACAAAGCCGGCTACGAAGTGGCACTGGAAGACGGCCAACTGCTGTATTTCAATGAAAAACGCACCTTCCTGGGCCGCAACGACGGCTCCACGTCGCCCCGCGGCGACAGGCACTGCCTGCGCGGCGAAGACGCAACAACTGAAGACCTGCCACAGGCAGCCCTGGATTACCTCGCCGCCAACTACGCGGATGATTCCATCCTCACTGTCAAACTCAAGCGCTTCGGCTATTTCGCAGTGGAACTCTCCGGCGGTGACATACTGATTTTCAACGGAGAAGGCGAATTCATCCGCCTCTGCGGCGAACCGGGTGGCCCGCACGGTCCCGGTGGTCCCGGCGGACACCAGGGAGGCCATCCCTGCGGCTGCATGTCCGGTGACACGATCGACGTCAGCGAACTGCCGACGGCCGCCACCGACTATGTTGCTGCCAACTATCCCGATGAGACCATACAGACCGCAGTGCTGAAGGCCAGCGGCAAGTTCGCTGCTGAATTGACCGATGGCTCCGTACTGCTTTTTGACGCCGATGGCAATTACATCAAGGAATGCGGGGTGGTGGATCCCAACGGCGGCGGGCATGGCCCCTGGCATCCGGGAGGTCCCGGCGGGCACCATGGCGGTGCTGGCCCTGGCGGTCATGGCGGACATGGCGTGCATGGCACGCAGGTGACATTGGAGGAGCTTCCGCAGGCGGCCCAGGACTATATAGCGGCCACTTATCCGGATGCGGTGCTTAGCAGGGCAGTTGAGAAGCCGAATGGCAATTTCTTCGTCAGGCTTTCCAACGGCGCCAAGATCTTATTCGACGCGGAGGGCAATGTGCTCTTCGACAGCGGCGTTTAAAAAGACGCATTTTGTTTATTTGGGTTAACTTGCATTTTTAGGCAGAGAGGCTTTTTACACAACTGGTGTAAAA
>JBEAYO010000217.1:0-6267 GCA_041159285.1 Bacteroidota bacterium
CTTTCGAGCCATCCCCGGTGTCCTCAGAGGCCGCTTCACCGTGGTATTTTTTAAAATCTCCTGCCTGAAATGCTCAGGGCGTCCCGCCTGAAAAAAAACTGAAAACGATTCTCTGCCAACCACTCCTCCAACCTGTTTTTTTTAATGGAATTTGCCCGCTTTTGATTAGGAAAATCAATCCTATTTTCTTATCTTTGGCTGCTTTTTGAAAAATCATATTAAAAAATTAATAATTTTAGTAACAGCGACAATTCCTTCAGCCCCCCCAAAGAATCTATCCTGTTCCGGCGAACTTTTTTTTTTCAAATCCGGGTTATAATTATTTCCAAAAACTTTTAAAGGCCGGGATAATTTCTTAAATTAGCGATTGAACAATTTACATCAAAACAGGTATCCGTCTATTGCTGTGATTGCTCTAAATACCGCCGAAGGCCCCTCAAACGTCGAGGTGGCTGAGTCTTCTCCAGGCAGGGCGGGCCCTCATGCCGCCCCTGAGACAAAGACTGATAGCTATCATTTTTAATTGCAGGAACGTTGCAACCAGACAAAAAGCCAAACATAAACACACAAAAACTAAGGAAAAACGCCGGGCCCTCGCGGACGGCTTTCCTCCTGAGGCCTTCCTCACTGACAGCAAAGGAGATTTTCAGGATTTTACCAAAAGATTAAACACCAGCGGAAAATGACAGCAGACAACATCGCTTTGACAGACTCCCTGACCCAGGCGCTCCACCACTACTTCGGCTTTGAGAACTTCAAAGGCAATCAAAAGGAAATTGTACAAAGCGTCCTGAACGGAAAAGACACTTTTGTCATCATGCCCACCGGGGGCGGCAAGTCACTTTGCTACCAGTTGCCGGCCCTCATGATGGAAGGCACGGCACTCATCATCTCCCCCCTCATCGCACTGATGAAAAACCAGGTGGACAGCATCCGCGGCTACAGCGACATAGACGAGGTCGCACACTTCCTCAACTCTTCCCTCACCCGCGTCCAAATGAAGGAAGTCAAGGCCGACATCGTGGCCGAAAAAACCAAGTTGTTGTACGTGGCCCCTGAAACCCTCACCAAAGAGGAAAACATAGAGTTCTTCCAAAATGTCAACATTTCCTTCGTCGCCGTGGACGAGGCGCATTGCATCTCGGAATGGGGCCACGACTTCCGCCCGGAATACCGCCGCATCCGCTCCATGATTGATGCCATCAACAAGGACATTCCCATCATCGCGCTGACGGCCACAGCCACTCCCAAGGTGCAGTCCGACATCGTGAAAAACCTGAATATGGACGGCGTCAACAAATTCGTCTCCTCCTTCAACCGCGAAAACCTCTTCTACGAGGTGCGCGCCAAAGGCAAAAAGGAGGCCACCATGCGCCAAATCGTCCAGCTCATCAAATCCATGCCCGGACAGTCGGGAATCATCTATGTGCAGGCCCGCAAGTCAACGGAGGAAATCGCACAGGTCCTGAACGTCAACGGCATCAAGGCTGCCCCCTACCACGCCGGACTGGACGCCAAGACCCGGTCCGCCACCCAGGACGCCTTCCTCATGGAGGAAATTGACGTCATCGTCGCCACCATCGCCTTCGGAATGGGCATCGACAAACCGGACGTGCGCTTCGTCGTCCACTATAACATGCCCAAAAGCATCGAAAACTACTACCAGGAAACCGGACGCGCCGGACGCGATGGCCTCGAGGGCCGCTGCATCGCCTTCTTCTCCTACAAGGACATGGCCAAGCTCGAAAAGTTCCTGCGCGACAAACCAGTGGCCGAGCGCGAAATGAGCGCTCAGCTCATGCAGGAGATCTTGGCCTATGTCGAGACAACTGGCTGCCGCCGACGCTTCCTGCTCTTCTACTTCGGCGAGGAGTTCGATGAAAAGGAATGCGGCTGCATGTGCGACAACTGCCGTTTCCCCAGGGAAAAAGTGGAAGTGAGCAAGGAGGTCCGCCAAGCCCTCATGGCAGTGCGGGAATTGGAGGAAAACTTCAAGATCAAGACCCTGGTGGACTTCGTAATGGGCAACGAGACCAAGGAAATGAAGGACTACAAGTTCATCAAAAAGCCCCTCTTTGGCGTCGGCAAGGAAAAGGACGAACTCTTCTGGAACTCAGTTTACCGCCATGCCCTCCTCAATGAGTTCCTTCGCAAAGACATTGAGACCTACGGCGTGCTGAAGCTGACCGAAAGCGGCCTGGAGTTCATCGAAGACCCCTTTGACATCAAGATCCCACTCAATCAGGATTACGACAACCAGGAAATTGACCTCGACGAAGCCTCCGGAAAAGCTGCCGCACTCGATGAAGTGCTGGTCAAGATGCTCAAGGACCTGCGCCGCGAAGTCGCCCGGAAGAAAGGCGTGCCACCCTTCGTCATTTTCCAGGATCCCTCCCTGGAGGACATGGCCACCCAGTATCCCATCAGCATGGACGATATGGCGAAGATCCAGGGCGTGAGCATGGGCAAGGCCCAGCGCTTTGCGAAGCCCTTCCTCGATCTGATCAAGCAGTACGTCGAGGAGAATGAACTCGAAAGGCCCACGGATGTCGTCATCAAACAGGTGGCCAACAAGTCGAAGGTCAAAGTAGCCATCATCCAGGCCATTGACCGCAAGGTGCCGCTGCCTGACATCTCCCGCCAAAACGACCTGACGATGGAGGAGTTGATGGAGGAACTGGATGCCATTGTCTCCTCGGGTACAAAGGTGAACGTTGACTACTACCTGGAGGACAATATGGATGAGTCGGTGGTGGAGGAAATCTACGAGTACTTCATGCAGGCCACCACGGATGACCCGAAGGCTGCTTATAAAGATCTGAAGGACGAGGATTACACCTTTGAGGAAATTCAATTGGTGCGCCTCAAGTTCATGTCTGAAATGGCGAACTGAGTTTGCCTTGAAAGGAGCGCCTAAACGCTCTATAAGGAGCCAACATCATGAAAATACTCATCATCAACGGTCCGAACCTGAACCTGCTCGGCACGCGGGAGCCACACATTTACGGCAAGCGCTCCTTCGAATCTTTTTTCGAACAACTGCAAAAGGACCATCCCGGGGTCATCCTGCATTATTTTCAAAGCAACTCGGAAGGAGCCATCATTGACAAGCTGCACGAGGCGGGTTTTTCCTACCAGGGCATCATCATCAATCCAGGTGCCTACACGCATACCTCCGTGGCCCTCGCCGATGCCATCGCTGCAATCGAGGCCCCGGTGGTGGAGGTGCACATTTCAAACACTTTTTCCCGGGAGGATTTCAGGCATAAGTCGTTTACGGCGCCCAACTGCGTGGGCTGCATCATCGGGCTGGGTTTGAAGGGGTATGAACTGGCCATCTCGTACTTTTTGTCCTGAACATACACCAACAGACACAACATCATGATCATCATCACCGGGGCAGCGGGTTTCATCGGCAGCTGCCTGCTTCGCAAACTCAACGACGAGCGTATCACAGATATCCTGCTGGTGGACGACTTCTCCAATCCAGCCAAGGCCGACAACCTCAAAGGCAAAATATTTGCAGCCGCCGTGGACCGGCAGGACTTCCTGCTCCAGCTGCCGCGCTACCTCGCCCGCGCCAGCTTCGTCTTCCACCTCGGCGCCCGCACCGACACCACCGAGCAAAATACCGCCGTCTTCGACCAGCTCAACCTCCACTACTCCCAGTCGCTCTGGCAGGCCTGCACCGAGGCCGGCGTGCCGCTCGTCTATGCCTCCAGCGCCGCCACCTACGGAGATGGCCGGCTCGGGTATGAGGACAGCCACGAGCTCGTCCCCCTGCTGCAGCCGCTCAACCCCTATGGCGTTTCAAAAAACGAGTTCGACCGATGGGCCCTGCAGCAGGCCGTCAGCAACGCCGATGAGGCTCCGCCCCGCTGGGCAGGACTGAAATTCTTCAACGTCTATGGCCCCAATGAATACCACAAGGCGCGAATGGCCAGCGTCATCTTCCACACTTTCCATCAAATCCGGGAAACCGGCAGCATGAGGCTCTTCCGCTCCCACCGGCCCGGCATCGCCGACGGCGAGCAAAAACGCGACTTCATCTACGTCCGCGACGTAGTGGAGGTCTGCTGGTTCCTGCTGCAAAACAAGGCGCCAGACGGCCTTTACAACGTGGGAACCGGTACGGCCCGCACCTTCCTCGACCTGGCCACGGCCACTTTTCACGCCATGGGGCTGGAACCACGCATTGCTTTCATCGACACGCCGTGGGATATCCGGGAGTCTTACCAGTACTACACCTGCGCCAATGTCGGCAAGTTGCGGCAGGCCGGCTTCAACCGCCACTTCTGCTCCCTGGAATCGGGGATTGAGGAGTATGTGAAGCAATATCTGCTGCCCGAAAAACACTGGTAGCGGCTGCCGCTTTTGAAATTCCCTATCTTTGCCATGAAAAAATCGCCGTCATGAAAAACAAGCTTCCGCTCCTGCTGATTGTCACCACCCTCGTGCTGACCGCTGCCTCACCCTTGCGGCAGGAGCACAGCATACACCCCGACATCGAGGAAATGGTCATGGCCATGGCCTGGGCGGACAGCGTTTATCAAACCATGACGCCCGATGAACGCCTGGGACAGCTCTTTTGGCTGCGGGCCCATACCGACAAGGACAAGGCCTATGAAGACGAGGTGGAAAGGCTGGTGAAAAAATACCAGCCCGGAGGACTCTGCTTTTTCAATCCAACAGCGAAAGGCACGCCGGAAAAACAGGTGGAACTCACCAACCGCTACCAGGCCGGCGCCCGCCGTATCCCCATGTTCATCACCATCGACGGCGAATGGGGCCTCGGCATGCGCATGAAGGGCACGGCCCTGAGCTTCCCGCGGCAGCTCATGCTCGGCGCCATTCAGGACAACACCCTGATTTACAAAATGGGCGCTGCCATTGCCCGCCACTGTCGCCGCGTGGGTGTCAACGTCAACTTTGCCCCCGTGGCCGACGTCAACAACAATGCGGCCAACCCCGTCATTGGCTTCCGATCATTCGGCGAAGACCCCCGGAACGTGGCCGCCAAGGCCTACCAGTACATGCAAGGCATGCAGGACAACGGCGTGCTGGCCTCCGCAAAGCACTTCCCTGGACACGGCGACACTGACACGGACAGCCACTACGACCTGCCGCTCATCCGCCATAAGCGCCAGCGCCTGGACAGCATGGAGCTCTTTCCCTTCAAGGTGCTCATTCAGGAAGGCGTCGGCAGCGTCATGATTGCTCACCTGCAGGTTCCCGAACTCGACAATACCCCTAACCTGCCCACTACCCTCTCCCCGAAGGTAATCACCTCGCTGCTCAAGAAGGAGATGCACTTCAACGGGCTCGTCATCACCGATGCCCTCGAGATGAAGGCAGTGACCAAGTTCCATGGCCCCGGCGAGGTGGAGGCTAAGGCCCTGCAGGCAGGCGTGGACGTTCTCCTGCTGCCCGCCAACGTGGACGCCGCTTTCAGCACTGTGAAAAAATGGCTGGCCGAGGGCCGGCTCGACAGCAATGCCGTTAATGACAGCGTTAGAAAAGTTCTTTACTGGAAATACAAAACGGACATCACCCGCTTTTCCCAGGTGCCGATGGACGGCGTGCGAGCGGATGTGAACGACAACGAAGCCATGTCCGTGAAGCGGGAACTCATTGCCAATGCCCTCACACTGGTAAAAAACGAAGGAAACCTCCTGCCGCTTCGGGATCTCCAGGGCAGGAAAATGGCCGCGCTGGCCATCGGTGCCGGCTCAGGCAACGCCTTCCACAACAGCCTGCTCCGCTTCGGGGATATGCCGGTTTTCACAGCCGGCAAGGAGCTCAGCGCTGCCGAGTGGATTCCAAAGCTCAGGCAATACGACCTTGTCCTACTCAGCCTGCACGGCATGAGCCAGTTCGCCTCCAAGAACTACGGGCTCACCCAGTCCACCCTGAATTTCGTCGAAGCCCTGCAACGCGAGACCAAGGTCGTGCTGGTGGTGCACGGCAACCCCTATTCCCTCCGCTATTTTGAAAAAATACCTTGTGTCCTGATGGCCTATGAGGAGGACGATGTGGTGGAAGACCTCTCGGCACAGGCGCTGTTCGGGTTTTTTCCCCTGCTCGGCAAGCTGCCGGTGAGCGCGGCGCCTTCCCTACCGGCCGGCACGGGCATCGTCACCGAAAGCCTGCAACGCCTGGGCTTCGGCCTGCCGGAGGAAGTGGGCATGAGTGCCGAAAAGCTGAAAAAGATTGATTCGCTGGTAGAAGAAGCCATTTCCACCGGCGCTACACCGGGAGCCGTGGTGC
>JBEAYO010000218.1:0-6258 GCA_041159285.1 Bacteroidota bacterium
GTCCCGCAGCTGGCTCAGCACGCCGGCGGGTGTGTGGCCGGAGGCGATGCAGATGACCGCGGTGGGCTTCTGCTGCACGGTGCTGATGATGCGCGCCGTGACATCGGCGCAAAGCAGCTCGTAGTTGTCGAAGGTCAGTATTTTCATAAAAATAGTTGAGGTAACTGTTTAGCCCCACTTGCAGATGCCGCCGACCTTTCGGAAAGGGCGCGGGGCGCAGCCCCGCGGAGGATGTCTCAAAAGACTGGGCTTGTGTAAAAAGTCCCCTGGGCGCATTGCCCCTCTTTGAAAAGGGCGCTCGGCGGGCCACAGGCCCGCAGAGCGCCCTTTCCGGAAGCCGTGCGGCGCCGGAGGAAGCAGCCGCAAGTGCTTTTTACACAACCCCGCCGACCGCCCTTCCCGGGCGGCAAGCAGCATCTGCAAGGGTGCTAAACAATTTCTTAGGCGCAAATATGATTAAAATAGCCCGTTTTTCAGGAAAAGTTATGTTTTTTGCAGGATTGAAAAAATTGACGCCATGTTGTTGCCCTGGTTAAATGAACATGAAGTGGAGGCTGGCTGCGATGAAGCCGGCCGTGGCTGCCTGGCCGGTCCTGTCTTTGCCGCGGCCGTGATCCTGCCGCCTGATTTCGAATGTCCGCAGCTCAACGACTCCAAGCAACTCTCAGAGGCCCAGCGCACAGCCCTTAGGCCGGTCATAGAGCGGGGAGCCCTGGCCTGGGCCGTGGCCCGCGTGGATCCCCCGGAAATTGACCAGATCAACATTCTGGCGGCCTCCATCCGCGCCATGCACCTGGCGGTGGGGCAGCTGCAGCTGCGTCCCACGAGCCTGCTCATTGACGGCAACCGCTTCAAGCCCTATCCCGGCATCCCACACCACTGCGTCATCCGGGGCGACGGCAAGTTCCGCTCCATCGCCGCTGCTTCCATCCTGGCCAAGACCTGGCGCGATGCCTACATGGAGGACCTTGCCCGGGATTATCCCCGGTACGGCTGGGGCCAGAACAAGGGATACCCGACAGCCAGCCACCGGGAGGCTATCCGCCTGCATGGGCCCACGCCCTTGCACCGCATGTCCTTCCGCCTGCTGCCGTCGGCGGGGCCGGACTTGTTCTCCCCGCCGTCAAAGCACTGAATGCAGCGGACCACCTGAGTTCATTTTTTCGGCCAGCGACCATCAGGCCCATGCTTCCCGTCCCCTTCGAAAAACCCTCGCACAAAAACATCAACAAACCATTCCCTAACCATACATGAATCCCGAACAACATGCGATATTTGCCCCCGTTTTGGAAACAACAGGCCAGTCCCTTGCGTTTTTTAAAAAAAAGGTAGCTGTTTAGCACCTCCTGCAGATGCCGGTGGCCTCCCGGAAAGGGCGCGGGTCCTAAAAGCCCCATTCCCTCGGCCGGCGGGCAAAGCCCGCCGGCCGAGGGAATGGGGCGCCAGGGCCCCCCCCCCCGCACCGCCTTTTCCGGGAAACAAGCGCCATCCGTAAGGGGATGCTACACAGTGACAAAAAAGATAAATAAAAAAACAACCAGATACCATGACTGATTTTTCATTCATAGCAAATGCACATCCCGCATACATTGACTCCTTGTACGAAAAATACGTCGCCAACCCGGAAAACGTGGAGGAAAGCTGGCGCCTTTTTTTCAAGGGGTTTGACTTCAGCTTGTCCGGCGCTGCCACCAACGGCAATGGCACCCATCACCCCAGCCCTGCGGAAGTCGAGCCCGAAGAACTCAAGGTGCTGGCCCTGATTTACGCCTACCGCAACCGCGGGCACCTCAAGTCCACCACCAATCCCATCAAGCAGCGCAAAGACAGAAAACCCTCCCTCGACCTGTCCGATTTCGGACTCACGGCTGCCCACCTGGGAAAGACCTTCCTCGCGGGCCGGGAAACTGGGCTGGAAAACGCCACGCTGGAGCAGATTGTCGCCCGCCTCGAAAAGATTTACTGCGGCAACATCGGCTTTGAGTTCCACCACATACAAGACCGCGACAAGCGCCGCTGGCTGCGCCGCCGCATCGAGGCCCACACGCCGGAAAACCAGTTCGGCCTGAGCCTGGATGAAAAAAAGCGCATCCTTCAAAAGCTCAACGGTGCCACCATCTTCGAGCAATTCCTCCACAAGAAGTTCGTGGGACAAAAGCGCTTCTCGCTCGAAGGCGGCGAAACCACCATCCCCGCCCTGGATGCCATCATCACTGCAGGTGCCGAGGCCGGCGTGGAGGAAGTCGTCATCGGCATGGCCCACCGCGGCCGCCTCAACGTGCTGGCCAATATCCTGGGTAAAACCTACGAGCAGATATTCACGGAGTTTGAAGGCGCCATGCCTGAGAACCTTAGCTTCGGCGACGGCGACGTCAAATACCACCTCGGGTTTTCCTCCATGCTGGAGACCCCGAAGGGTAACCAGGTTTACCTCAAACTGGTGCCCAATCCCTCCCACCTCGAAGCGGTGAACCCCGTGGTCGAGGGCTTCGCCAGGGCCAAGGCCGATGTGCTTTACAAAAGTGATTACAGCCGCATCCTGCCCATCCTGATCCATGGCGATGCAGCCGTTGCAGGACAGGGCATCGTGTATGAGGTCACCCAAATGAGCAAGCTCGAGGGCTATTACACCGGCGGGACTGTCCACTTCGTCATCAACAACCAGATCGGATTCACCACCGACTGGGAGGACGCCCGCTCCTCCACCTATTGCACCAGTGTGGCCAGCGTGGTGCAAGCCCCGGTGTTTCACGTCAATGGCGATGATCCAGAGTCCGTGGTCTTCGCCTGCAAGCTGGCCATGGAGTACCGCCGGGAATTCAACAACGACGTCTTCATCGACATGGTCTGCTACCGGAAGCACGGCCATAACGAAGGGGATGACCCCAAGTTCACCCAGCCGCTGATGTACGACATCATCAATGTCCACGAGGACCCGCGGGAAATCTACAGCAAGCGCCTCATCGAGCGGGGAGATGTGGAAATGGAGCTGGCAGAGCAATACGAGAAGGAATATTGGGACGAGCTCCAGGCCAGGCTCGACAACGTCAAGCAGAAAAAGCTGCCCTATGAATACCAGGAGAGCGAGCAGGCCTGGCGGGCTTTGAAAAAAATAACCACTGCGGAAGATTACAAAGAGTCGCCCGAAACGGGCATAGAGGCGGAGAAGCTGCATAAGATTCTGAAACACCTGCACCACCTTCCGGAAGACCTGCACCCGGTCTCGAAGATCAAGCGAATCCTGAAGTCTTCCCAGGCGCTGGTGGATGCCGGCAGGCTCGACTGGGCGCTGGCGGAATTGTCGGCCTATGCTTCCATTCTGCTCGAGGGCAACGACGTCCGGCTTTCCGGGCAGGATGTCCGGCGCGGCACCTTTTCCCACCGACATGCCGTGCTGTACGACGAAGAGAACCAGCGTGCCTACAACCGACTGGACAGCCTTGGGGAAGGGCAGGGGAAGTTCCGCATCTACAACTCGCTCCTGTCGGAATATGGCGTCCTGGGCTTTGAATACGGTTATTCACTGGCCCGTCCGGATGCCCTGGTCATCTGGGAGGCCCAGTTTGGCGACTTTTTCAACGGTGCCCAGGTGGTGGTGGACCAGTTCATCATGTCGGCGGAGCGCAAGTGGCAGCGCATGAGCGGCTTGTGCATGTTTTTGCCGCACGGTTACGAGGGGCAGGGTCCCGAGCACTCCAGCGGCAGGGTGGAGCGTTTTCTGCAACTTTGTGCGGACAACAACGTAACGGTGGCTAATGTCACCTCTGCGGCCAACCTGTTCCACTTGTTGCGCCGCCAGCTGGCGCGGCCTTTCCGCAAGCCGCTGATCCTGATGACGCCCAAGAGCGGTCTGCGCCATCCGGACATGGAGGCGCCGGTTGCTGACTTTTTGACAGGCACCCGTTTCCGGGAGGTGCTGGACGACAGCACGGCAAATCCCAGGAAAGTGAAGCTGTTGTTGTTGTGTACCGGCAAGGTGGCATTTGACCTGATGGAGAAAAAGAGGAATGAGAAGCGAGAAGACGTGGCCATCGTCAGGCTGGAGCAATTGTATCCCCTGCCGGAGAAGCAACTGCAGGCAGTTTTTGAAAAATACAAGGGTGCCACTGTCCGCTGGGTGCAAGAGGAACCAGCCAACATGGGTGCCTGGACGTACCTGCTTTTTCATCTTTACCAAAGGCAGCCCATGCAGCTTTTCAGCCGGGAGTCAAACCCGAACCCGGCCACCGGCTTCAAGAAGAAGCACGACGAGCAGCAGCAGGAGTTGATAGAGAAAGCTTTTTCAATTTGATTTGAACGTATATATCATATAACAAGCATCACAACATCATGATAAAAATCACTTTGCCGGACGGCAGTGTCCGAGAGTTTCCGGCCGGCAGCACGGCGATGGACGTGGCCATGTCCATCAGCGAAGGACTGGCCAGGAACGTCCTTTCTGCTAAGGTCAACGGCGAAATCTGGGATGCCAGCCGCCCCATCCACAGCGACGCAACCTTGCAGCTGCTCACCTGGAACGACAAGGAGGGCAAGAGCACCTTCTGGCACTCCTCCGCGCACCTCATGGCAGAGGCGCTGGAAGCGCTGTTCCCCGGCATCAAATTGGGCATAGGACCCGCCATCGACAACGGCTTCTACTACGATGTGGACCCGGGAGGCCGCCATATTTCGAGCGAGGATTTTGAAAAAATAGAGCAAAAGATGCTCGAACTGGCTAAAGGAGCTCACGATTTCCGCCGCGAGGAGGTCAGCAAGGAAGAGGCGCTGCGCTACTTCACTGAGAAGGGCGACCAGTACAAGCTCGAGTTGATCCAGGAGCTGGAAGACGGCAAGATCACCTTCTACCACCAGGGCAATTTCACGGACCTGTGCCGCGGCCCGCACATCCCCGACACCGGCAAGGTCAAGGCCGTCAAGCTCATGGCGCTGGCCGGCGCCTACTGGCGCGGGGACGAGAAGCGCCAGCAGCTCACCCGCATTTACGGCATCACCTTCCCCAAGCAGAAGGAGCTGACCGACTACCTCACCATGTTGGAGGAAGCCAAGAAGCGCGACCACCGCAAGCTGGGCCACGAGCTGGAGTTGTTCATGTTCTCGGAGAAAGTCGGCATGGGCTTGCCCATCTGGCTGCCCAAGGGAACCGCCCTGCGCACGCGGCTGGAAAACTTTCTCAAGGACGAGCAAATCAAGCGGGGTTATCAGCCGGTGATTACCCCCCATTTGGGCAAAAAAGACCTGTACGTGACCAGTGGTCACTACGAGAAATACGGCAAGGACAGCTTCCAGCCCATTCACACCCCCAGGGAGGGCGAGGAATTCCTGCTCAAGCCCATGAATTGTCCGCACCACTGCGAGATTTTCGGGTACAAGCCACGTTCCTACAAGGAGTTGCCGTTGCGCATCGCCGAGTTCGGCACGGTGTACCGTTACGAGCAGAGCGGCGAGTTACACGGCCTTACCAGGGTGCGAGGTTTTACCCAGGACGACGCCCACATCTTCTGCACGGCAGACCAGTTGAAGGACGAGTTCCTCGGCGTGTTGGACCTGACCCGATTTGTGCTCCAGAAGCTGGGCTTCGAAAACTACACGGCCCAGATTTCACTGCGCGACCCCGAGAACAAGGCGAAATACATTGGTTCCGATGAAAACTGGCAGAAAGCAGAACAGGCGATCATTGACGCCACGAAGGAGGCCGGTCTGGAGACTGTGACGGAGTTGGGAGAGGCTGCTTTTTACGGCCCCAAGCTCGACTTCATGGTGAAGGATGCCCTGGGCCGTTCCTGGCAGCTCGGCACCATCCAGGTGGACTACAACCTGCCGGAACGTTTTCAGCTGGAGTACATCGGTGCCGACAACGCGCCGCACCGGCCGGTGATGATACACCGGGCGCCATTTGGTTCCATGGAGCGCTTCATCGGGGTATTGACGGAGCACTGTGCCGGCAAGTTCCCCCTTTGGCTGGCGCCGGAGCAGTACGTGCTGCTGCCCATCAGCGACAAGTACAACGACTATGCCCATCAGGTGCAGCAGGCGCTGGCCCTGCACGATATCCGCGGTTTCATTGACGACCGCACGGAGAGCATCGGCCGCAAGATCCGCGACAATGAGTTGAAGAAGATTCCCTATCTGCTGATTGTCGGTGAGAAGGAGCAGGAAAGCGGTTCTGTCGGCGTGCGCAAGCAGGGCGAGGGCGACCTCGGTTCCAAGACGCTGGCGGAGTTCACGGAGTGGTTCCGCTCGATGCTGTAAGAGGAGAGG
>JBEAYO010000219.1:0-6192 GCA_041159285.1 Bacteroidota bacterium
TTTCAGCTGCTCGACGGGCCACAGGCCCGCCAAGCACTCTTTCCGAAAGCCGTGTGACACCTGCGGAATGTAGTTTAAGCAGCCTCTGAAAAAATCCCCGCGATGGATGGCAATGCCCATCCACAGCGTTTTTTTTTTTGGAGCAGCTGGTCTGATAAACTGATGAGTCTTTCTCAAAAGGCAGGGCTTGTGTTAAAGTTTGAAGGGCACGGTGCCCTCTTTTTCGGCTGAGAGGTCCTTATTCCTTTCATCAGGCACAGGGTAAAAGCGGCCATAGCTGCTATGCAAGCGCTCTTAGCACACAACTGATTAACAATTACTTAACCTAAAGTTAATGCTGAAAAACCAGCGGATGCGCCGATTCAGTCCGAACTTTGCAGCCAAATTAAAACGTATCATGCGAATCCATTCATTGCTGCTTTTCTTTGTTTTTTCTCTCGCCATTCAGTCACTCAGCGCGCAAACAGGCAGGGTGTACGGC
Source organism: Bacteroidota bacterium (assembly GCA_041159285.1). Classification (GTDB taxonomy): domain Bacteria; phylum Bacteroidota; class Bacteroidia; order Chitinophagales; family Saprospiraceae; genus UBA6168. Next base: position 482 of record JBEAYO010000219.1, read on the forward strand.
ATCATCAAGGATAGTGAGAACAACGAACCCCTCATCGGTGCAACCGTCCTCGTCATCGAAACAGGTGCGGGCACCGTCACCGACATTGACGGCTCCTACGAACTGAACCTGTCTGCTGGCACCTATAACTTAGAGGTCAGCTACACCGGCTACCAGCCGGAAAGGGTGACCGACCTCGTCATCGCAGGCGGTGAAAACCTCAAGATGGACTTTGCCCTCGGCACCAGCACCCAGATCATGGAAACCGTGGTCGTGACGGCGGAAGCCAAGCGCAACTCCGTGGTCAACCTCATGATGCTGCAGCAGAAGAGCATCGCCGTGGTGACGGGCATCTCCTCGGACCAGATGAAGCTGGCACCGGACAGGAACACCAGCGACGTGCTCAAGCGCGTCAGTGGCGCCAGTGTGCAGGACGGCCGCTACGTCGTTATCCGCGGATTGTCAGACCGCTACAACACGGCGCTGATCAACGGGCTGAGCCTGCCCAGTACCGAGCCGGACAAGCGTGCCTTCAGCTTCGACATATTCCCCGCCAACCTGTTGGACAACCTTATTATCTATAAGACGGCCACTCCGGATCTTCCCGGCGAATGGGCAGGTGGCGTGGTTCAGTTGAACACCAAGGAAACCCCGGATGAAGGTTTTGCCGCGCTGAGCATCAGCACCGGCTATAATAGCCAGAGCACCTTCCGCAACTACCAGTCCTACAAAGGCGGTAAACGCGACTGGCTGGGTTTCGACGACGGCACCCGCGGGCTGCCGGCTGCCATCCAGAACGTATCCAAAGACACCTTTAATTTCAATCCAGCCAACCAGATCAAGTACGCCGGTGCCTTCCCCAACGACTGGGAAATCGCGGAGGAGGCCTCCATGCGTCCTTCCGTCGGACTGCAGTTTTCCGCCGGTCGTTCCTTCGGCAAGCTGGGGGTTGTCGGTGCCTTTACATACAGCAACTCCCCGAAGATCGTCACGGGAGAGCGCAATGACTTCAACGTTGACAAGTCGCAGTTGTACAACTACTTCGACCGCGTTTCGAAGGAAAACGTATCCGTGGGCACCCTGATGAATTTTGCCTACAAGCTGGGCAGCCGCAGCAAGATACAACTGAACAATACCTACACCATATCCTCTGAAGACCAGTTGTTCGAGCGCACGGGCGATGATATCGAGCAGAGCCGCTACATCCGCTCCAACTCGCTGTTTTACACCAGTAATGCCATGTTTTCCAGCCAGTTGCTCGGAGACCACGTCCTCGGCAGCCGTCAGGTCAAGCTGAACTGGGGGCTGGGATACAGCCGCCTGACCCGGGAGATCCCCTCCTACCGCCGGATGATGTACCTGAAAAACTACGAGGAGCCAGCCGAGGCCCCCTATCTGGCAGTCGTGCCCTTTGGCAATCCCTCGCCTAACTTCGCCGGCAACTTCTATGCGGACCAGGGCGAGAACTTCTACACCGGGCGCGTTGATCTCACGTATCCCTACCAGGTCGGCGGCAGAAAGGGCAACTTCAAGATCGGCGGTATGTGGGAAGACAAAGACCGCGAGTTCGACGCCCGCTTGTTCGGCTTCATCTCCTCCTTCCAGACGCCGCAGGAGTTGTACCAGTTGCCTATCGGTCAGATTTTCGACCCCAAGAACATCGCGGCCAACGGATTCCGCATGAAGGAGACGACGGACAAGAGCGACAGCTACGACGCGGGCTCCACCCTGTATGCGGGCTACGGCATGCTGGAGCAGGCGCTGACCAGCCGCCTGCGCTTCATCGGAGGCGCGCGTCTGGAGAGTTTCCACCAGGGGCTCAACTCCTTCCGGATCCTGAGCAATACCCCGGTGGTGCTGGACACCACTTTCAACGACCTGCTGCCCAGTGCGCATTTCATTTACGCCCTGAGCGACAGCACCAATCTGAGGGCCTCCGTGTCCAAGACGGTGGCGCGTCCGAACTTCCGGGAGTTGGCGCCGTTTTCCTTCTTTGACTTCTTCCTCTTCGCTGGGGTGGATGGCAATCCGAACCTGGTGCGCACGCGCATCTGGAATGCCGACCTTCGCTACGAGACCTACCGCAAGGGCGGGCAGTATTTCGCCGCCTCGCTTTTCTACAAGCGATTTGACAATCCCATCGAGCAGTTCTACAACAATGCCCAGGGTGCCGGCACCCGTAACTTCCAGTGGCGCAACGTGCCCTCTGCCATTGACCTGGGGGCGGAGGTGGAGCTTCGCCTGAAGTTAGACAAGTTGGCTGGTTTTATGCGCAATTTCATGGTGTTTGGCAATGCCTCTTACATATATTCGGATGTTGACATTAGTTCCCTGCCCGGTGCCCAGGAGCGTCCGCTATTTGGCCAGTCACCCTACCTGGTGAATGCCGGTATCAACTACGACAATCGCGAACTGGGCATGACCTCCACGATTCTCTTCAACCGCATTGGCCGCCGCATCTGGGTGGTGGGCCAGGACCAGTACCTGCACACCTGGGAGAACCCCCGCAGTGTGGTGGATTTCCAGGTGACAAAGACGCTGGGCGAATTCGGGGAGTTGAAGCTGACGATTGGTGACATCCTGAACCAGGAGGCGGTTTTCTACCAGGACCAGGATGGCAATGGCAAGTATAATGCGGATGCCGACACCAAGATCGTGGGCCAGCGCTTTGGTACGAACGTTTCGCTTGGTTTCAATTACAACTTTGGCCGCAGATGATGCCGGTTGAAGGCTTTGCATAAGCTATTTGAAATTTAGATGATATATGAAAGCCCTTCGCTTGTGGAAAGCGAGGGGCTTTTTGGTTGATTCCAGTGGGTTTTGAGTTTCAATTAAGTCTCAACCGGAACTGTTCCGGCAATGTTATTTTAAAAACGTGACTATTTAGCGCCCCTTTCAGATGCCGCTGGCCTTCCGGAAAGGGCGCGGAGCTGTGCCCCGCGCCCTTTTCAAAGAGGGACGCCCCCCCCTTTCTGCAAGGCCAGCGGCAGCTGGAAGGCTCGCGGCATCCACTGGGGTGCTAAGCAGTTACTTAAAAACAAGCACCTTTACCAGATGAAAATCCTATACGCCATACAAGGCACCGGCAACGGCCACATCAGCCGTGCCCGCGATATCATTCCCGCCCTCCTGCAACACGGTGAAGTGGACGTGCTCATCAGCGGCACACAGGCAGAAGTGGACCTGGGATACCCCGTGCGCTACCGCTACGAAGGCCTGAGCCTCGTCCCTGGCAAAAAAGGTGGGGTGGACATCCTGGAAACCTATCGCAAGGGCAACATCCGCCACCTGCTGGAGGAAATCAACAGCCTGCCGGTAGAGGAATACCACCTGGTGATCTCCGACTTCGAGCCGGTGAGCGCCTGGGCTTGCTACAGCAAGGGGAAGCGCTGTGTGGGGCTGAGCCATCAGGCAGCCGTGGCAAAGAAGCAGTCGCCGCGCCCCAAAAAAATCGACCCCGTCGGCAAGCTCGTTCTGAAACACTACGCCCCCGCGGATGTCAATGTCGGGTTCCATTTTCAACGGTACGCGGAGGGCATCTTCACCCCCGTCATCCGCCAGCAGATCCGGCAACTCGCGACAAGCGACGACGGGCATTACACGGTCTATCTCCCGGCTTATTCCGACGCCAGGCTGCACAAGGTGCTTTCCCGTTTTGATAAGGTGCGCTGGGAGGTTTTTTCCAAGCACACGGACAAGGACTACAACTGGGACAACATATCATTCCACAAGATCAACAACGAGGCCTTCATCAAGAGCATGGCCAGTGCCAGGGGTGTTCTTTGCGGGGCTGGCTTCGAGACGCCCTCGGAGGTCTTGTTCCTCGGCAAAAAACTCATGGTGGCCCCCATGCGGGGACAATACGAACAGCAATGCAATGCAGCGGCGCTGAAGGAAATGGGCATTCCCGTCATCAAAAACCTCAAGAAGAAAAGCAGGGCCAGGATTGGCGATTGGCTGGAGCACGGAGAAGTCCCCGCAGTGGATTTTCCGGACGAAACCGCCGCCATCGTCAGAATGGTCGTTGAGAATTATGCAGAAAAATCGTTGAAGACCATACAGCCTGAAGCGGGGAAAATAGACGGCGTCAAGACCATGAAGCGCCTCACCCTGCGCAAGATGCTGGCGGGCATGAAGGCCTGAGCAGACCACCGTTTACAGCAGCGATACACGTAGCGCTGACAAGAGCCGGGACCTTTCTTCTGTCAGCTTTTTCCATACCTCGGGATGCTTTCTTCTCAAAGCGGCACTTTTGAATTGGGTGGCCAGGGCTTGCCATTTTCCGAGCCACCAGTCCGCCACCAGCCCCAGCGGGTAGAACAGCGACAGCAGGGCCAGTACGCCGGTGAGGCCGGCCAGGCTGTCGGCCAGCCAGCATTGTATTCCAAGGAAAAAAAGGTAGAAGACGAGGCCAGTCACGAATTTATAGGTTGGTACCCAGTGGATGTCCTTGTTCAGGTATCCGCTGAGTTGACCTGCGGCAAAGGTAGCCGGCAGGTGCAGGAGGAGGCCCGCCAGGCACAAGGGCAGGGTAATCGTGAGCTGCAGGCAGGTGGCCAGGACGTGCAAGGTTGTGCCCTTGATGTTGGCGTCCGGGATGCGCAGCTGGTGCAGTTGCATCGCATAGGCATCCAGCGTTTCCTCGAAGTCGCGGGTGGCAGCGGGGGCGCCGGCCTTCCAGGCGTGCAGGTGTGCCAGGGCGGCGCGTGAGCGCTGGAATTGTGCGGGGGCGGGCAGTGGCTGTTCGTTTTGCATCATTTGCTCCAGTGTGGCTAGTCTGTTGTCCTCCGCCTCATCCTGGCAGTTGATGATGAGATTGGCGAGGGCTGCCTCCACGGCGGCAGTCAGCCGCTGCACCGCGGAGAAGTCGTCCTCTCCGGGAGCAGGCCGGAAGTCTGCCACCCGGATGGGTGGTCCGAAGATCAGCAGCAGCCTGCTGCGGAAGCGCGTGGGGTCGGAGTAGTTCAGTCCGACGGGTTGGATGGTGAGTCCCAGGTTGAAGTTATTGCGTTGTTCAGCGGCCAGGGCGATGCGGGCGGTGCCGGTTTTGATTTTCCGCAGCCGGCGTTCCACGAAGCTGCTGCCCTCGGGGGCGATGTAGAGGCAGCCTCCGCCAGAGAGGTGGAGGCTGGCGCGTTCGAAGCTGGCAGCGTTGTCGAGGGGCCTGCCGTTGGTGTCCTGCTGGCGTTCGACGGGGATGCAGTAGAAGGTATTGAAAAACCAGTTGGTGAAGCGAGTTTTGAACAGGCTGGCGTTGGCCAGGAAGAATACCTTGGCGTTCACGCGAAGGGCGGTGTTGAGGGGGTCCAGTGCCGTGGCGGGGTGGTTGGAGACCAGGATGCAGGGGTTGTCAAAGCGGCTGTACTCCGGATTGACGACGGCGATTTTTTCGTAAAAAAAACGGGTCGCTATGAGCACGAGGCCTTTGTAGAGGTAATAGACAATCAGGAGCAATGGTTGCACGCTGGAACCGGATTTTATGAGTGATGAATAGAGTCTGTCTGAAAAGACACCTTGGCGAGATGTCCTAGTACGGATGGGGTTGTGTAAAATTTTTTTTCGGATTGTTACGTCGGTGCTGCTCAAATCTCGCGAGGCGCTTTCTCCTAAAAGGCGCGCGGGGCTTTGCCCCGCGCGCCTAAAAATCCCTCTTCTGCCGCGGTTTGGCGAGGCCAAACCGCGGAGGAAGAGGAATTTCAGGGTATTCGGCCGGCCTGCGGCCGGCCGAATAC
>JBEAYO010000220.1:0-6171 GCA_041159285.1 Bacteroidota bacterium
AAAGGGGCCTAAACAGTTTTAAAAATGGGCATTCATTCAAAATATTTTTTGGCGGTACCAGCCTCCAAAGGTCTTTTGAGACAGCCTCCAGCACAGGTTTATTCCCGGGTGAGCCTCCAGGGGCAGCACCCTTTCTGTTCAAATCAATCTTAACCAACCATGCGCACCATCTCAACAAGCTGCCTGCTGGCAGCAGCACTCCTGCTGGCCAGCCCTGCCGGGGGCCAGACCGCAGAGGAAGACCTCCAGGCCGTACTGCAAAAACTCAACGCAGGCGAATCCGTGGAAAACATGACCATCCAACTCGGCGACATCAACTTCGCCACCGGCACCGCCAACCTCGAACCCGGCGCCAAAACCTACCTGAACAAGGTCGCCAAACTCCTGAAACTGGCCTCCAACATCAACCTCTACATCAAAGGACATGCAGACAACACCGGCACCGCCGCCGTCAATGAAAAACTCTCCGCCGACAGGGCCACCGCCGTCATGAACTACCTCGTCCTCCAAAACATCGACGCCGGCCGCCTCCAGTCCAGGGGCTTCGGCAGTGACGCACCGGTGGCCGACAACCTGTCCCCGGAAGGCAGGGCCAAAAACCGCCGCGTGGAGCTGGAAATCCTGAAGAAAGAATCCGTGAAAACGGTACAGGACCTCATCGTGCTGCTCAACGGGGAACGCATCGGCGCCACCGTGACCAGCTACGACAAGCAGCAGATCTCCTACCGGCAATTCACGGAAGGCACCGCACAACAGATATCCACCCGCCAGGTCGAGAAAATCGTCTTCGCCGACGGCGGCGTCATCTACTTCAACCTGCCAGAAGGAACCGCCGACAGCGGCCAGGACGCCGGCTTCACCTTCCGGCCCTTCGCCGAATCCGCCGCCTTCCACCAGGGGCAGTTCGTCGTCGGCGCAGGAATCGGCGCCGGCAACAATGTCGGCATCGGATACAAGGACAACAGGATTTCCCTGCCGCCGCTGTGGCTGGTGCTGGAATTGCCGCTCAAGCACAACATCGGCGTCGGATTGTCGGCCGGCATGATGCGCTGGTCTCCCAAGTCCGTCGAAGGGGATGCCTTCTCCTACCTGGCCATCTCCCCGCGGATGGCCTACCACCTGAACCTGGCCAAACCCCTTGACCTGTACGCCGGGCTGGCCGTCACAGTGCGGACCGCCTCGCTGGCATCGGAGCGTCCGGGAGCCGAGCCCTTCCGGCTCCGCAACACGCAGCCCGGCGTCGCCTGGTTTGCCGGAATCCGCTATTATTTCAACCAGGTGCTCGGCGCCTATGGGGAGTACGGCGGCGACAACGTCTCCTGCGCCCGGCTGGGACTGGCTTTCCGCTTCGGAAAATAGCCCGGTCACTCCCCGCGCCCCGCCCTGAAATTTGATGTCTTGATAAATGCCTGCATTCCATCCAGGAAAAACAGGCGCAAAACAACTGAATCATGAAACAACTGCTTCCATTCCTGGTCATCGCCCTCCTTTTCAGCGCCTGCTGCAAAGACCACTCCGACCTCATCCCCGGGCAGGACTTCATCCCGGACGACGTCCTGCGCGCCATCGAGGAAAACGGCCAGACCATTTACAAGGGCTTCAACCCGCCCGACCTCGAAGGCAAATACCTCCTGGCGCCCGCCGTCCTGGTGAGAAGCAACTTCGACGACCCCTACCTGCCGGGGCATCTCTTCCTGAACGCCACCATCGGGTTCTCAGAGTACGACCCCGGCAAGCTCACCCTGAAGGTGACGGTAAGCGAGGGCAGCGCCAGCACCGGGGAAGGCTACGGCAGCTTCATCACCGGCAGCGGCAACAACTTCACCGTGTACGTGAAGGTCGAGTCCACCGACGCCGAAGGCCACACGGTCCTTCATGCCGACGTGTACTCGGGCACGGTGGAGGCCGGCGGCATCCGCAACTTGCAGCGCTCCTACTTCATGATCGACGACATGGGCGATCCGGACGACCGCTACATCGAGATCGGCAACGGCCGGCTGGCGGAAGACCAGGACGGCTTTTCTGAAAAGATTTGACCCGAAGCCAGACAGCCTATGGAATATTCACGATTATTTCCGTTCTTTGAGTACCTTTTACCAAACCAGCGGTACTCAATGACGAACCCAAACATCTGGACAGACCGGCAAATCATCAGCAGGATCAAAGACCCGGACACCAGGGACAAAACCCTGTACGCCCTGTTCTACCAGCTCGACTGGCGAGGCGCCGCCATCGCCCTCGTCAGGAAACTCGGCGGAAACGAACAGGACGGCGAGGAACTGGCCTCCGATGCCCTCGTCGCCTTCGACCACAACGTCCGCAACGACCGCTTCCAGGGCAAAAGCGCCCTGAAAACCTACTTCCTGTCCATCGCCAGGTACCGCTGGCTGAACCACCTGCGCCGGCAGCGCCCCGGCCTGCTGCCCCTGGCCGAAAACCTGGAAGGTCGCGAAGACGAGAGCGCGGAAATGATCTTCCTCAGGGAGGAATACAGCGAGGTCTTCAGGTCGGCCCTCGCCATGATCGGCGACCGCTGCCAGAAAATCCTCGAGCTTTACATGCTCGACACCCGGATGGAGGAAATCGCCCGCGCCATGAACCTCGCCAACGCCGACATGGCCAAGAAGGCTGCGTACCGCTGCCGCATGACGATGCGGGAGTTCCTGCAAGCACATCCTGCCTGGCTGGACAGGCTCCGGGAAGATTAGACTTGTACAAGTCTGTTAAAATACCACCGCCTATGAAAAACGACGAGCAACTTTTTTTCAAAATAGAGGACTACCTCCGCGGGAAGCTGCCACCAGAGGAAGCAGCGGCCTTCGAGCAGGAAATCGCCGCGGACCCGGACCTCGCCGAAACCGTGGAGATGCACCGCTTCGAGCACGAGGGGCTGGCTTTCATGATGGCGGAAGACCTCCGGGCAAAAATCCGGGCTTGGGAAAAATCGCCCCCCGTACCTGAAGCCGTCTCCTCCCCCAGGCCCAAAAACCAGAAGATATGGTGGCTGTTGCTGCTGGCTGTCGCGCTATTGAGCGCGACGGTCTTTCTTTTTTTAAGGAAAAGTGAACCAAGCGGCCTCATGGTCCCCCTGCCGGAGGCACCGCTCCCGGCCGACACGCTGCTGCAGGCACCGGCTTCCCCCGCCGATAGCTCCCCGCCGGTCGCGCAAGAGGGCCGGCAAGGCACCGGGGAACAGCCCGCCGACACCCAGCCCGAACCAGTGCCCTACCGCCAGGACCTCATCGCCATGGCCACGGCCATGCACGAGTTGCCGCCCGACTTCTTTGCCGACAACCAGCGCAATGGCACAGCGGGCGGAAAAAGCCCCCTCGCCCCCGCGGAGGAGGCCTTTCGATTGCCAACACCGGACTACAAGAAGGCCATTGCAGCCCTGCGCAAGATCACCCCGGCACAGCACCCGGCCTGGCACGCCAAGGCACAGGAAATGCTGGGACATGCTTATTTTGGCGATGGCCGATACAAGGAGGCGGCCGCCATCTTTCAAGAAATGACGCGGCAGAACCTGTCCCCCGCTCAACACGACCAGGCCGAGTGGTACCTGCTGCTGAGCCTGCTGCCCGCCTACGACCGGCACCAGCGGGAAGTAGATAGCCTGCTGTCAGAGATGACAGCGGAAGGAAGCTTCCATGAGTTCAAGGCGGAAGCCCTGCAAGTGAAGTCGAAACTGCGGCAGTGAAGAGCCTGACGCACAAGGAATCGCCAGCCTGAAAACTCAAGCCTCACTACCCCTTCTTTTCCTCCTGATCACCTCGTACAACACCACCCCGGCCAACAGGAGCCCGATTCCAGGCAGGGCCTGCCCCGGCTTCTCCAGCAAGGTGTTCACGGCAAATGCCGCAGAGGTGAGCACGAACACCAGCGGCACCCAGGGATAACCCCAGGCCCGGATCGGCCGCTCGACAGCAGGCCGATTCCGCCGGAACACGAATATGGCGGCGCCGGCCAGACCCATGAAGGCGATGTCCATGAAAGTGACAAAGGTGATGATCTCATCGAGCAGCCCGCGGAAGAAGAGCAGCACCGCCAGGGCCCAGACCACCTGCACCAGCATGGCCAGCACCGGCGTCTTCCAGCGGGGATGGACGTAGGCCAGCTGCCGGAAGAACACACCGTCCTCGGCCATGGCGAAGTAAATCCGCGGCGCCGACATGGTGTAGATGCTGATGGTCCCGAAGATAGACAGGGCGATGGCCACGGCCACAGCCTTGCCGCCCCAGGGGGCCAGCGTCGCCATGGCATCCCCAGCCACCCGGGGCGTGCCCGCGATGGCATCCAGGGGCAACAGCAGCATGTACGCCAGGTTGATGAGCAGGTAGGTGCCCATGACGACCAGCACGCCCAGGAACATGGCCCTCGGCACGGTGCGCGGGGCATCCAGCGCCTCCCCGGCAACATAGGAGGCATGGTGCCAGCCCCCCACGGAAAACAGCACGCCGATCAGGCCGGTGAGCATGGCCGTGAGCAGGTTCTCCGGCACGCCCTGCGAAAGGCTGAAGTCCAGCTGCACGCGCGAAGGCTCGAAAAACAGGAAGCCTGCCGCGATGATGGCGCCGATGGACAACAGCTTCAGCCCCGTGAAGAAGTTCGCCAGTCGCTGGCTGACCTGCACCCCGGGGATGTTCATCAGGGTCAAAACGAGCATCACCGCGGCGGCCACGCCGGTCTTGGCCGACTCCCCCATGCCGGGGTAGAACAGCCGCAGGTATTCCGCGAAGGCCACGCACAGGCCAGCCAGCGCTCCTGTGTTGATGACCAGCAGGATGACCCAGCCGTACAGGAAGCCCGCCCGGTCGCCATACGCCTCCCGGATATAGGCATAGACGCCGCCGGAGCGGGGGAACATCCCTCCCAGTTCGCTGAAGGTGAGGGCGCCCGTCAGGGCGATGATGCCGCCCAGGGTCCAGACGGCCAGCACCAGCGTGGCGTTGGGCACGGCGCCCGCTATCTGCGCCGGGGTGACGAATATGCCGGAGCCAATGCAGGAGCCGACTGCTATCATGGTGAGGCCGTACAGGGTCAGCCTTTGCTGGAGTGGTGGCATGGCAGGTTCATTTTGATGGCGCCGTGGCCTTGAAAAATTCGAGGAAGTGTCCCTCCAGCCGCCGCAGGGTGGTCTCCTGCACGCGCTCGTACCAGCCGATGAGGAACTCGCTGACCGATGCATCGGGCTGGTTGCCGTAGGGATGGTAGCGGAAGGACTGTCCCTCCCGCGCCGGCAGCACCAGGGCCACCTGCTTCCCGTCCTCCGAGTAGCGCAGCCGGACATTCCCGACATCCACCTGCCCCCTTGTGAACTCGTACCGCCCGGCCCCAGTGATCTGCTCGGTCTCCGGGTCCAGCTTCTTCTCGGGCAGCTCGAAGTGATAGGCGCTGTCGGCCTCCGACCACTGGAAGTCCACGGAATAGTTTTTTCTGAAAACTGCTGTATCGCGCTTTTCCGGCAGCGTAGGTGGCAGTTGCATCCGCAGGACTTCCCGCAGCTGGCGGTGCAGTTGGCGCAGCGCCGCCTCCTGCGGGCCGGCCTGGCCGGCGTCCGGGCTCTGCCCTGCAAGCTGAAGGCTGAGCAAGAGGAGGAGGGATATGATGGCTGACGATTTCATGTTTTTTTCATGTTTAAAAATGAGGGGTCGTGTTGTGCCAGGATTCTGCTTGTCGTGGCTAAAGTTATGGTTTTTTGTGAATTCGGGGCTGGGAATTTTAAAAGGCCGGCACGCTGCTCTGAGACAGCCCCCGCCCTTCCCGGGAGGCAAACGGCGCTAGCCGGATCCCTTTGATTTTGAAGGGATTCCAAAAATGTCCAGTAGTATGCCCTCGGACACACGGCGTGCGCCTCCCTCCCACAAAACCGAATGCCTCGTATCACTACTGCCATCCGTTTGTCGCAGGTCTTACAAATCCTCCCCGAAGCGGCCTCGCTCGCATTTTATATCCCAACCCAACCGCTCGAACCATTATCTTTGCTTTGTTTTCTAAAACCACCGACCGCATGAAAATACAGACATTTTCGGCAGCCTGCCTGCTATCCCTGGCCTGCCTGCTGACGGCCTGCACCAACGACGAACTCCCTGCACCGAATCCAGAGACCGCCTGCGACACACTCAGCATCAACACCTACGACAACGGGGTGAAGGCCATCATCGAAAAAACCTG
>JBEAYO010000221.1:0-6157 GCA_041159285.1 Bacteroidota bacterium
GCCTTTTGCTCACGCTTACGGCAGCAGTCGCATTGTTCCTGGCCTTCTACTTCCCGGTCAACTACGCCCAGAAGGAAGCAGCCCTCATGCAATCCCTGCTCATGGAACTCAACCAGTTCCACTACGCACCCCTGGAAATCAACGACGAGCTCTCCGGAAAACTCTACGACCTCTACCTCAAAAGGCTGGACGGCGCCCGCAGGTGGCTCACCCAGTCAGACGTCCAACAACTGGAAAGCCATCGCCTGAACCTGGACGACGAGGCAAAAGCCGGCACCTTCACCTTTTTCGACCTCGCCATCCAACTCCAGGAAGCCGGCATCAAAAAAACACAGGCCTGGTACCGCGAAATGCTGGAAACACCCTTCGATTTCTCCGAAGCGGAACAATATGAAACCGATGGAGAGAACAAACCCTTTGCAAAAGACGACGCAGAACTCCGGGAATACTGGCGCAAAGCCATCAAATACGAAACCATGACGCGGCTGGCCGAAAAACTGGAGAAAAAGGAAAAAGGAGAGGCCGACTTCAAGGACAAAACCCTGGAAGAACTGGAAGCCGAGGCACGCAAGGACCTGCTCAAGTCCTATGACGATTGGTACACCCGCCTTGAAAAACGCAAGCGCAGCGACCAGCTCAGCATCTATCTCAATGCCTTTACCAACCTCTTTGACCCGCATACGGAGTACTACGAACCGGTGGACAAGCAAAACTTCGACATCAGCATGTCCGGCAGGCTGGAAGGCATAGGCGCCCGGCTGCAAACCGACGGGGACTACACCAAGGTGGCGGAAATCATCATCGGCGGACCCGCCTGGAAACAAGGCAAACTCAAGGAGAACGACCGCATCACAAAGGTAGCCCAGGGCGACGACCCGCAGTGGACCGACATCACCGGCATGCTGATCAACGACGTGGTGCAGCTCATTCGCGGCAAACCCAATACCAAGGTGCGCCTGTATGTGAAGAAAGCAGACGGCAGCACCGAAGAAATCGAAATCGTCCGCGACGTCGTCATCATCGAAGAGGGCTTCGCCAAATCCCTGTTGCTGGAGACACCTTCCAAGGAGCGCATCGGCTACATCCGGCTGCCCAAGTTCTACGCGGATTTCCAAAACAAGAATGGCCGCCACTGCGGCGATGACGTGGCAGCGGAACTGGAAAAACTCCAACAGGTGGGCGTGAAAGGCGTCATCCTCGACCTTCGCAACAACGGTGGTGGCTCCTTGCGCGATGTAGTGCAGATGAGCGGCTTCTTTATCGAGGAAGGCCCCATCGTACAGGTCAAGTCCAGGGGCCGCAATCCCGAAGTGCTCACTGATGACGACCCCTCGGTCCAGTACAACGGGCCGCTTATCGTCATGGTCAACCAGTTCAGTGCCTCCGCCTCCGAGATTCTCGCCGCAGCACTACAGGATTACGGCCGTGCCATCATCGTCGGCACCGGCAATTCAACCTTCGGCAAGGGCACGGTACAACGCTTCTTCGACCTGGACCAGATGATTCGCGGCAACCAGCAGGTGAAACCGCTGGGAGAGGTGAAACTCACCGTGCAGAAGTTCTTCCGCGTCAACGGCGGCTCCACGCAGCTCCGTGGCGTGACGCCGGATATCATCCTCCCCGATACGTGGATGTACCTGGAGACGGGAGAGAAGGAGGAGGAACACCACATGGCCTGGACACAGATCGAGCCGGTGCCCTACGGGCAACAGGTTTACAAACTCAACAAGTTGAACAAGATCAAGGAGTTGTCCATGCGCCGCATCAATGGCAACGACGTGTTCCAGAAGTCCAACGCCAGGGCACAGCTCATCAAGAAGCAGCAGGATGAAACGTTGGTTTCGCTGAACATTGAGGCCTACCGCAAGAAAATGGCGCAGTGGAAGGCCGAAGAGGATGAATTCGAAAAGCTGTTTGAGCCGGAGGTGCTCAACAATGTGCAGAACCTCTCTGTGGATGTCGCGGGCATTGAGGCGGACGAAAGCAAGAAGGCGCGCAACGACGAGTGGCTGAAGGAGATAAAAAAAGACCTCTACCTGCTCGAAACCATGAACATCATGCACGACATGATTTCAAAGAAATAATCGCGCTGCCAAATCTGTTGGCAGCTTTTTAAACAGGTCTCGACCTTGTCCCCGGAAGGGCGTTCGGCGGGTCGAACCCAAACCTGTCTTAAAAGACCTGGCAATCCTTTCCGCCGGAGCCGATTGCCCTCTGGAAAGGGTATTCGGTGGGCCTGCGGCCCGCCGAATACCCTAAAATCTCCCTTGCGCCGCGGTTTGGCTTCTCCAAATCGCGGCGCAAGGGAGATTTTAGGCGCGCGGGGCTTCGCCCAGCGCGCCTTTTATGAGAAGGGCGACCCGCAGGTGTCTCTTTTGAGACAAGCGGCATGACCTTTCCGTGGACGAGCGGCACCAAGGGAACGGATTGCTGCCTCTTCTGAGGCAGGCACTTCAGCCACCCTTCATTTGCATATCATTCAGCTGCGGAATTTTTGTTCATCCGCTCTTTCATCTGCTTCACAAAGTTCAATTCGCTGAGAAAAACACTGGCCACAGCACGGAAAACCGTATAGGCCGGAATCGCCAGCACCATGCCCAGCACGCCGTTGACCTTAGCACCTATGAGCACCACGATGAAGATCTCCAGCGGGTGCGCCATCACGCTACTGGAAAAAATCAGTGGCTGCGAAATGTAATTGTCCTGCATCTGCGCCACCACGAACACCCCACCCACCTTGACCAACAGCGGTAACAGATAAGTATAAAAATCTGTATCGAGATTGGCGGAAATAGTGAACACGATGCCAAATGCAGCTCCAATGATGGGTCCCACATAGGGGATGATGTTGAGCAGCCCCGCCACAAATCCTATCAACAAGGCGTTTTTCACCCCGAATATCATCAAGCCTATTGTAATCACTGCGCTGAATATTGCCATCTGCAGCAACAAGCCCCGAAAATAACGGCTCAGCATGGCCGCAATGTCCGAGATGGCTTGGCGAACCTGCAGGTCATACTGCTCCGGCATCAGCGCCGCCACGAAACCGGCAAACATCCCCTGCTCCTGCAAGAAGAAAAACGCAATGAACAGCACCGAGGCAATACCCACCCCGACATTGCCAGCTGCAGAGACTATGCCGCTCAGGTAGTTGCCTATCTTCCGAGGCTCCAGCCAGTCGGAAAAACTGCTGTGCAATTGTTCTTCCAGGCTTACTCCTGCCGGCAACAGCCCGTAAACCGACAACTGCTCCTGCAACTTATTCAGGGGAGCCTCCAGGGTGCGGGCAATTGCACCGTAATCAACGCCGGCCAGATGCCTTATCTGCTCAAACACGGGAGGCAGGAACAGCAAGACCAGCAGCAGCAAGAGCAATAAAAAGCTGAGCAGTGTCAGCGCAGCTGCAAGACCCGGCCCAGCCTGGAATTTCCCAATTCGCAGGTGCTTTCGGAAGAATACCATCAATGGCTGCCCCGTCATGGAAAACACCCAGGCGATGCAGATGTAGGCCACTATGTCAGTGAAAAACCACAGCAGTGCGCCGATGAGGAGCAGGCTGATGACCAAGGCAAGTGTTCGGTTGGAAAGATTCATTGTCAGGAGTTTTTAGAGCCTGCTTGAAAATTTACTTTAACCAGGCCCCGTATTTAAGCATATCGGACTGAAATTGGATGATCGCAAGGGATTTATAAAGGAAATTGCCGGAACAAGTGCCTGAATGAATCTGAAGCGAGAAGCTAAACTATTGGTTTACAGGAAGAAGAAATATAAACAGGCTCTAAGCCCAGTCAAAAACAACGGCCTGCTCGCAGTCCATGTTCAAACTGCGGCAGACAGGGCAGCCCAGCGCGGCCTCTTCGAGCAGGCGCTGCTGATCGGCACTGTATTCCCGCGCCGGCATGGTGAATCTTATTTCCACCCGGACTATCCTGCGGGGTGCTGCCCCCATTATTTTGTTGACCGAGGCCTTCGCTCCCTCGATGTCTATGCCGTGGTCGCGGGCAGCGATGCCCATGATGGTCATCATGCAGGCGGCCAGGGCCGTGGCGACGAGGTCCGTGGGGGAGAAGGCCTCTCCCCTGCCCTGGTTGTCAACGGGGGCATCGGTGTTGATTTGGGTACCGGAGCGCAGATGGGTGCAGGTGGTGCGCAATTGGCCGTTGTATATTACTTCTGACGTCATTTTGATTTGATTTTTGTGTAAAATTGTAAATGATTTTTTAAAATTCGGCTTTTAATGGCAATATCTTTAGCGTTGTAGCATTTATTTGTCACCCAGCGTTACCTTTGAAACCTCGGAGAGGGGTCTTATAAAAGACCTGCCGGCAAGGCTGTTGCTAAAAACCTTGGCGAATAAAACGCCGCTATGAACAGAGAATTCCTGATCAACGTCCTGTTTCTGGTCTTTGTCAACCTGCTTGTCAAACCATTCTACGTCTTCGGCATAGAGCGAACCATACAGGATACGGTGGGGCCGGAATCCTACGGCCTCTATGCCACCCTGTTCAGCTTCTCCCTCCTCCTCTTCATGGTCAACGACTTCGGCATCCACTACTTCAACAACACGCACATCGCCAGGCACCCCCGCCTGATCAGCAAATACTTCCCCAACCTCAGCCTGCTGAAAATCCTCCTTGGCGGACTCTACCTGGCCCTCCTCTTCCTGCTCGCCTGGCTGCGCGGCTTCGAAACCTCCGTCCTGCCACTGCTCTTCTTCGTGGCCCTCAACCAATTGCTCGTCTCCTGGGTCGCCTTCCTGCGCTCCAACGTCTCCGCCCTGGGCATGTATCGCAGCGACAGCCTGCTGTCCATGCTGGACAAACTGCTGCTCTCCGGACTATGCGCCCTGTTGCTCTGGGGGCCGCTGGCACCCGGCTACTTCCGGATAGAATGGCTGGTCTATGCCCAGAGTATTGCCTGGCTGCTCACGAGCCTGGCTGCTTTTTTTATCGTCAAAAAACACCTGCAACAACCCATCCGGCTTCGCCTGCGCCGCCCCGTGCTGGCTTTCTTCATCAAAAAATCAGCACCCTACGCCCTGGCGGTGTTCCTGATGGCCGCCTACACCCGCCTCGACATGGTGCTGCTGGAGTGGCTGCTGCCGGACGGACGGCGCGAGGCCGGCATTTACGCCGCTGCCTTTCGCCTGCTCGATGCCTTCAATGCCATCGGCCTGCTGTCCGCCGGCCTGCTGCTGCCGATGTTCTCCTCCCTGCTCAATCAACGGGACCTCAAGGCAGCGGAAAGCCTGCTGCAGACCGGCTTCCAGCTGATCTGGGCGGGCTCAGCCACCCTGGCCCTGGCCTGCTTCTTCTTTCAAACGGAACTGATGCACTGGCTCTATCCTGAAACGGCAACCCCCTACTACGGCGAAGTGCTGGCCTTCGTCATACTCACCCTGGTGCCTTTCAGCGGGCTGTTCATCTACTCCACCTTGCTGACAGCAAACGGAAGCCTTAAAAAGATGAACTTTGTCTTTCTGGTGGGAATCGCGATCAACCTGTCGCTCAATCTCCTGCTCATCCCGGGATGGAAAGCCGTGGGCGCCGGGATTGCAGCGCTGGCGACACAGGCGGCCGTGCTGGCCGGCATGGTGGTGCTCGTCCGCAGCGAGCTGGGCCTGAAGCCGGGAAATGCCCAATCCCTCAGGGTACTTGGCTTTGCAGGACTGCTGGCGCTGGCCAACTTGGGCATCTGCCAACTGCCGCTGGCGAACTGGCTCGTCAAGTTTTGCCTTTGCCTGCTGGCAGGGGGCTTGCTGGCGCTCTTGCTGAACCTGGTCAAGGTGAATAACCTCCCTTCTCTGATCAGAAGAAGCCGGTGAGAGCGGCCGAGCATTGAATCTCCTGTGCCCGCAGCAGATTTAAGCTCACTTTAATATCCTTTTATAATCGCAGACAAGCTATCTTTGGCAATTGATTTCAAATAAATAGAATCTACTCAAAGCAACAGGGTTAAATCAAGAGGCACATGTCTTCCTTTCACTCACAGACTTGTGTTTAAAATATCCAATGAGTAGCTAACCCGCTTTGAAAAGGGGCCTTTCGCAAAAGACACTAATGGTGAGGTGCCTTCTCCTGAAAGGCGGCGCGGTGCAAAGCCCAGCGCCGCGAGCCTGTCTCAAAAGACGCTTTGGCAAGGCGCCTTCCGCATTAGG
>JBEAYO010000222.1:0-6144 GCA_041159285.1 Bacteroidota bacterium
GAATACAACACCCACTACATGAACCTGGCCTTCACGCCAGCGAAGGCCTTGTCGCTCATGATCAGCGCGGAGGTGTTCAGGAGAATCCCGCGGCATGCCGAGTTCGGGCGATATCCGCAAAACATACGCTTCGGGGATTTCAGCGTCAGCTACGCAGAAGACCTGGCCATGTTGAACGCGGAGGACCTTTATTACCACACCAATCACACTGACATCCCCCCTGTTTCAGAAAAGACGCTGAGGCGCATCGCGGGCTATGGGCATTCGCCAATCATTCGATATGAGGGTACCGGCGCCTATTTTTTAGATAAAATCAGCGAGGGCTGCTGGCGGCTGGAGGTCATGCCGGATGCTCTTATAACTGGCAATCCCTACGGCCGCAACAGCCTGCGGAAGGCGGTGGCGCATATCCAATGGAACGAGCGGAGGATGACCGTGTCGCTCGCCGACCTGGGGGCGGATTTCAGCGTGGAGCCGCTCAATGAAGGCAACATGGCGAGGCCCTCGGTTTCAGGCGGGACATTCCTGGCCAGCCCCGGGGTGTACCTGCTGAGTCGGAAGCAGCCAGCCCGGCTGCCCGACAGGATAGGCGCCTTGCGACTGCGGGAGTTCAATGCCCCGCCCGGGACCACTGACCGCATCCACCTGGTGCATGTATCTCCAGAGAAGGCTCTTGCCCATGTTCCGCTGACGCTGGAGGCAGCGGTGCTTAGCCCTGCGCATGAGTCTCGTGTCAGGCTCCTGCTGAATGGCGCCGGCAAAATGGAGTGGATAGAAATGGAATACCAGCATGGCTTTCACTACAAGTGTGTGATTCCCGCCGAGTTGATGAATACGGGAATATTGAATTATCACATCGTGGTGGAAAGCGGGGGCAAGGTGGAGACCTTACCGGCGGGCGAGCCAGGCTCGCCGCAGGACTGGGACTTCACATCGCGACAGAACTACAGCATGAGCGTCCATGAGGCAGATAAGCCCATGCTGTTGTTCGATGCCCGCAGCGACTGGAGCCGGCTTTCCCATACCCGCTGGCTGTCAACGCTGAAACTGGGCCCGCTGGGTCCTCCGCTTGATGCCGAGTACCAGATTGCGTTGGAACAACTGGCCATGTCGGATCCTGAGAACCTGCTGGGACAGGTGCCTTCAGATTTCACCATTCACCATTACCTGAATCCAAAGATTAGCCATTTGCGCAGTTCGCTGTCTGGCAAACAGGTGTTGGTAATGCAAGCCCGCTCGTTGGCAGAAAGCGCCATGCCGGTTCAAATTTCCCTGGTGGGACCGGATGGAATTGCCTACGGCGCGGTTGTGGAGCTCGGCACAGACATGAAGGAACACGAAATTCCGCTGTCCAGCCTTCGGCCGGTGCCGCTTGTGCTGATGCCGAGGCCCTATCCGACTTTTCTGCCTTATTATTTTGAATCCCGGGTTGAGTCGCCTTTTGACTTGCAAAAGGTGGAGGGTTTGCAGATATCCATGGGTCCGGGGCTGGGGAAAGCGGCGTTGGAACAGCCGATGGGCATTGCGGTGAGCAGGATTTGGGTTAGATGAGTAAAGCCGGATGTCAGGCAAAAAGGTCTTTTACGTTGTACTTTGTCATTTCAACCATAAACACCACTTCAACATGGCTTCATTTCGTTTATTTCTATTCGTGCAACTTTTGATGCTGCCGATAACGGCCGGCGCCATCGGCAATTACAAGGCAGGTGACTTGCTCTATGTGTACGCCGGCAACGGCCTGGTGCTGCGGCAGACAGCGGCGCCAAGCGGCCAGAAGATTGTCACCCTGCCTTTTGGCTCCGTGGTCACGGTGCTGCCGGAGCGGCTGCGGCAGGTTCCCATGACCTTGACGGAGTTCCAGGGCTTCACCATCAAGGGATACTGGGTGAAGGTCCGCACACGCAACGGGAAGGAAGGCTTTGTATTCGACGGCTACCTGTCACAATACCCGCTGCCCGGGCTCTTGCCCAACGACAATGACCCGAACGATCCTGAGGGAACGATGTCCCTGCCGGAGCGCTATCTGATGCTGCATGCCAACATGATTGGAGCCCGGAAGGACCTTGAACTATATGAAAACTCTTATTTTCACTACCTGCAGAAATATGACAACGGGGATGAGGTGGAGGCGCTGGCCGGCGAGGGTGGTTCTTCCTACGTCATCAGGTTCCACCAGAGCGTGACGCAGGAGGAGGCCTATCTGATAGGCCGGGAGTTGTGGTTTGGGATGGGGCCGTCCTATCGTTCCAGCATGTTAAAAGGCGTCATCAGGCTGCTCAGTGAGGATGAGCTGACCCAGGTGGAGGTCAGGGTCGTCAATGGCCGGACGGAGTTGAAGATGAGTTATGCGGATTGAGGGCTTTGAAAGGGTAAAGTGTTCAACCGGATACCCTTTTAATTCGCCAATGATACAATGCTGAAAGCTTGCCGCCCAGTCCCTCAGACTCGGAGAGGCCCGGGGTACAGGGTGGCGGCAAACCATTAACCAGCATTTTTGGGCAGCATAAATCTGGGTCGCGATAAACACACTACCTTGTAATCGCTTCTAATAATTCCTGGAGAAATGGCTGGCAAAAAAGCCAGGTGAATGCAATTACTCGCAAAACCCATCCCCGCCTCGCCCGTCACTTTCCCAATCCGCTGGCGGCTGCCATTAGCGTCACCAGGCTGTCCAGCAGGCTGGGGTGCCGGGTGGCGAGATTGTTGCTTTCGGAGGAATCTGCCTCTAAGTTGTAGAGTTCCCGGATAGGAACCTGCCTGTCTTTGCCGTAGAACTCCAGCGCCTTCCAATCACCTTTTCTGAGGGCCTTTTGGTGAATGTCGCCTTCCCGGAACTCCCAGTACAAATAGCCATGGGCGGCTTGCTGTTTTTGCAGCAAGGCAGGCAAAAAGGAAAGCCCGTCGAGACCCGGTGGCAGCGGCAGTCCGGCGATATCTGCCAGGGTCGGCATCAGGTCCCAGCCGGCGGCAACGTGGTGGGAGACCGAGCCGGCCTCGATTTTTGCGGGCCAGCAGGCGATTAGCGGAACCCGAATGCCGCCCTCGTAGAAATCTCGCTTGAAGCCCCGCCATGGCCCGTTGCTGTCGAAGAAGACAGGGTCTCCGCCGCCTTCCCGGTGGGGCCCGTTGTCGGAGGTGAAGATAATGAGCGTGTTCTTGTCGAGTCCCAGTGCCTTTAATTTGGCCACCACCTCCCCCACCTGGCGGTCGAGCAGGGATACCATGGCTGCGTAGGTAGCCCGAGGTGCAGGCTGGGTATTGTAGTGGGCCGGGATGAGGTCGGGCTCCCCGTAATTGGCGCCACTGGCCTTGTTCACGAAAGGCTTTTCCTCGTATTTCCCTTTGTACTGGTCAAACAGTTCGCCCGGCGGGATCATCAGCTCCGCATGAGGCATGGTGGAGGGATAAAAGAGTAAGAAGGGCTTGTCCTTGTTTTTGTCAATAAAATTCAGTGCCTGCTGGTGGATGAGGTCGGGGGCGTAGCGGCTTGGCAGGCTGAAATTGCCGGGCAGCGGCAGCTTGCGGTCGTTGTCCCAGAGGTGTTCCGGGTACTGCCGGTGCGCCTCGCGCTGGCAGTTGTAGCCGAAAAAGACGTCGAAGCCCTGCTTTCCAGGCACTCCCTCCGTGCCGGGGCCGCCGAGGCCCCATTTGCCGAAGGCCCCGGTGACATAGCCGGCCTGCTGCAGCATTTCCGCCAGGGTGAAGGCGGAGGCAGGCAAGGGGGCTTGTCCCTCTTCCGGCAGTTCCACATTGCCCTTGATAGGGGTATGGCCCGTGTGCTGCCCGGTGAGAAGGGCGGAGCGGGAGGGAGCGCAGACGGTGGAGCCGGCGTAGAAGCTGGTGAAGCGCATGCCGTTTGCCGCCAGTTCGTCGAGGTGCGGGGTGCTGATTTTTGTTTGACCGTAGGCGCCCAGGTCGCCATAGCCGAGGTCATCGGCCATGATGAGGACGATGTTGGGAGGAGTATCGCTTGGTTGGCGCAGGGAATGGCTGCTCAGCAGCAGGGCAGCAAGGGTGATCGGGGCAAGGGCCAGTGCAAGGGTGTTTTTATTCATTTGATTGGTTTTCAAAGAAGTTTGAATTTTGCTACCCTAATATCCATTCAGGGTTTTGCGTGGTGCGGGAAGCACGTTAGTTTGATATCATCTCCTCAACGCACTACTTTGCAGATAGCACCATCACCTTTTCCGATAAAAGCCGCTGGCCACCGGCATTGTGGCCGGTGACGGCATAGAGGCCAGCCGGGAGGCCCGAGAGGTCCAGGATTGAAAAGTTGTCCTGGAAATCCAGCACCAGAGAACGGACGATCCGGCCGTCAGTGGCATAGATCCGGACATCCAGCTCGCCCTCATGCAACAGATTGATCTGTGAGACGCTGGTAGTAGGGTTCGGAAAAACAAGCGTTCCCGTCACTTGAGGTGGCGTCTTGGTGCCCAGGAAATAACTCTCTGCCAGGGTATAGGCCCTTTGCCCGACCTCGATGCCGATGAGGCGTCCCGGTATATCGTCGAAAGGCGGATGAATGCCACCCCAGATGCGGGAAAGGCTGCACTGGTCGGCGGCGTCGCGGTAGGTGGCCCACTGCAGGGTCAAATCCACGCTGGGGCCTTCCTCAAAGACGAGGTATTCGTTTTTCCGGCAGTGAAACTCGCCCAGGCCGCCCGGGAAGAAGGGACTTCCCGTGATGGCAGTCAGCACTTCCGCTGCCGTGCGGCTGTAAGTGGAATGGCCGGATATGAAGCCTGGAAAAGGTGGCGTGACAAAG
Organism: Bacteroidota bacterium; assembly: GCA_041159285.1. Lineage (GTDB taxonomy): Bacteria > Bacteroidota > Bacteroidia > Chitinophagales > Saprospiraceae > UBA6168. The sequence goes on from JBEAYO010000222.1 coordinate 4,766, forward strand.
GTAGGCCGCTGGTAGGGATACCAATCCCTGGCGCGAACCCAGCCTACGCCGGCCATATCGGACTCAGGGTCTTTTATATAGCCGGGCCCTCGCCAGGTGTAGAGTTTTATTTCGCCGACGTACTGGTCGTCCTCGCCCTGGAGGCTGTCGCCTTGCTCGATCAGCTCCACAAAGCCAGGGATGAGGGTCAGACCGCCCGGGTGGTAATTGGGCAGCTGGGGGTTGCTGCACTGTCCCAGCTCGGCCATGCCGCGGATGGCCGTCACGGGCCTGGAGGAGTCGTACCAGCCCTTGATGCCCCAGGCGGCGATGGCCGCGTCGTGGAGGACGCCACCTAAGGTAAAATAACATTTGACGTCCCATTCCAGGTCCGTGCAAAGCGGGCCTTGTCCCCTTACCTTTTTGACGAGGCCAGGCTGGTCGTTGACGTAGTTCAGGATGGAGAACCAGTGGCCTGGCGGGGTTTCGGAATCCGGCCCGTCGGCCCAGAACTCCGCCAACACCCGGGCATAGTCCCCGCGAGGGACGATTTGCGGCGTGTAGGGCTGGCCGGTAACAGGGTTCAGGCTCCAGCCCTTGCCGCTGTCGCCCCCCCCGGTGAGGTCGTAAAAATCGCGGTAGTCCGGAATGGAGGTCGGGAGATTTTGGACATTTCCAATCGAGGCCGGGGAGATATCCCACAGGATGCCGTCCGAGGGATCCAGGTGGGAGGCCCAGACGGACACCAGCTCGTGTCCCCACTTGTATTCATCGGACAGTCCGCCGGTGGCGGAGGTATCGAGCAGCGGCGGAGGGCCGGGATCAAGGTACACCTTGTAGTCAAATCCAAGGCGTTGGTACACCACGGCATCTTCATCCCTGAGGGAGAAAGGCAGCACCTGGCCCCACTCCGGGTTCAGGCAGCGCTGTACATTGCCGGCGATGGGGTTGCCCGACTGGTCGATGATCTGCTGCAGCGACAGCGGTTGCCAGCGGTTGAGGTCGGCTGCGCCGGGGTTTCCGCCGAGGGCAATCACCAGGGGATCATTGGAGGGCTGGTAGTATTTATTCTGGAAGTTGCCAGCCTCGTTGGAGCCGTCCTGCAATCCATACTCGATGATTTGATGGGCGATGTAGTTGCCCAGTTCTGCCGGACCTTTTTTATAATGGATGGAAGTGTTCCAGCGGTCGTAGCCGAGGGAGTCCATCAGCGCATTGAGGTATAGGAAGGTTTCCTCCTGGCCTGGGGAACGTTCAAAGCGGTGGCGGATCAGGCGGTAGGCGGCAAAGCTGATGGCCTCCTCCTGGGCCGCGACCTTGTCGGCGGGTCTGGCGGTGCCGGTGAAGGGGGAATAAAAGCCGTTGACCGTCTTGCCCAGGAAATATGTGTCGCCCGTTTC
>JBEAYO010000223.1:0-6127 GCA_041159285.1 Bacteroidota bacterium
GGCCGGCCGCCGGCCGGCCGAATGCCCTTTCCTGGAGCCAATCGGCACCGGCCGAACGGATTGCCAGGTCTTTTGAGACAGCCCCCGCCCACCCGGGAGTCAAGCGTCACCGGCTGAATGGATGGCCATGGCTTTTGAGAGATGCACTTCCCGGAAGCGGGATGCGGCACCTGTGGTTCTTTTTAGATTAATACATGAATTATCATCTGTTTTCTTATGCGCAATAAATTACAATACCTGGTTTTATCCCTTGCCCTGTTCCAGGCAGCCACGCTGCATGCCCAGCACTCCGTTGCCAGGAAGTGGAACGAAGCATTGATCACCGCCATCGAAGGCGATTTCGCGCGGCCACCGGTCCATGCCCGCAACCTCTTCCACGTCTCCGCGGCGATGTACGACGCCTGGGCAGCTTACGACGCCGCCGCCCGCCCCTTCCTGCTCGGCAATACCGTCGGCAGTTATTCCTGCGCTTTCAATGGCGTGCCCGCTCCCGCCAACCTGAAAGCAGCCCGCGAAACGGCCATCAGCTATGCCGCCTACCGACTGATCAGGCATCGCTTCCAGTTCTCGCCCGGCGTCCCGACGGTCTTCCCGGCCCTGAACAACCTGATGACTCAACTGGGCTACGACGTCAACTTCACGGCAGTCAACTATGAATCGGGCAACCCCGCCGCCCTCGGCAACTACATCGCCCAATGCTACATACAGTTCGGCTTCCAGGACGGCTCCAACGAAATTGCCAATTACGCCAACCAATACTACCAACCGGTGAACCCTCCCCTGGTAGTGGACCTCCCCGGCAATGCCCCCATCCTGGACCTGAACCGCTGGCAGCCCCTCACGCTCGATGTCTTCATTGACCAAAGCGGCAATGTCATCCCTTTCAACACACCGCCATTCCTCGGGCCGGAGTGGGGCAATGTCATCCCTTTCGCCCTCGGAGAAGACGACCTGACCACCTACCAGCGCGACGGATTCAACTACAAGGTCTATCACGACCCCGGGGCCCCTCCCTACATCGACAGCTCGGGAACGACCTCCGCTGACTTTTACAAGTGGGGCTTCCAGCTTGTCTCGGCCTGGTCCTCCCACCTCAGCCCGGACGACACAGAAATATGGGACGTCTCTCCCGCTTCCATCGGCAACAACAGCAGCGACTTACCCGTCACCCTGGAGGAATACAAGGATTTCTACGACCTCGTAGGCGGTGGCGACAATAGTCCAGGCCATCCCGTGAACCCCAAAACCGGCTTGCCGTACGAACCACAGTACGTGCCCCGCGGCGACTACGCCCGCGTGCTGGCGGAATTCTGGGCCGACGGCCCTAACTCTGAAACGCCGCCCGGCCATTGGTTCTCCATCCTCAATTATACCCTGGATCATCCCGACTACCAGCGGCGTTTCAGGGGCCAGGGCCAGCTGGTGGACACCCTGGAATGGGACGTCAAGGCCTATTTGTCGCTGGGCGGCGCCATGCACGATGCAGCCATCAGCGCCTGGGGCATCAAGGGTTGGTATGACTACGTGCGGCCCATTTCGGCCCTGCGCGCCATGGCGCAACTGGGCCAGAGCAGCGACCCCGGGCTGCCCGCTTATCATCCCGCCGGCATTCAGCTCATCCCCGGCTTCATCGAACTTGTCACGGCTGACGATCCCCTTGCCGGCAGCTCCGGAGAGCACGTCGGCAAAATAAAAGTCTTCGCCTGGCGCGGTCCCTCCTACATCACCATCCCCCAGACCGATGTCGCCGGCGTGGACTGGATCCTGGCGGAAAACTGGATGCCCTACCAACGGCCGACCTTTGTATCTCCTCCTTTCGCAGGCTACATCTCCGGCCATTCCACCTACTCCAGGGCAGCTGCGGAGGTGCTCACCGCGCTGACCGGCGACCCCTATTTCCCGGGTGGCATGGGACAGTTCAACTGCCCGCAAAACGAATATCTGGTGTTTGAAGACGGCCCCGGCGTGAATGTCGTCCTTCAATGGGCTACCTACCGGGATGCTTCCGACCAATGCAGCCTCTCCCGCATCTGGGGCGGCATCCACCCGCCACAGGATGACATCCCCGGCAGGGTGGTGGGCATGCAGGTGGCCGAGGAGGCCTTTGCCCTGGCGGAAAGCATGTTCTATGAGGACCTGGATGAAGACGGCAGCTACAGCTATGCCGACTGCAATGACAACAACCCCGGCATGTATCCCGGTGCTGCGGAAATATGCGACGGCATCGACAACGACTGCGACGGAATTGTCGACAACAACCTGACGCCGAATATTTATTTCGCAGATGCTGACGGCGATGGCTTTGGCGGCGGAGCGTCCCTGGTCAGCTGTGAGAGCACAGCACCCGCAGGCTACGCCATTGCCTCCGGCGACTGCGACGATGCCGACGGATCCGTCTTTCCCGGTGCCCCTGAGTTGTGCGATGGCCGCGACAACGACTGCAACGGCGTAGCAGACGATACGCAGTTGCTGTTCCAGTACTTCTCAGACAGCGATGGGGATGGCTACGGGGCCTCTGCCACCGTAGCCCTCGATACCTGTGCAGCCACGCCGCCTGCCGGCTATGCTGCCAACAACCAGGACTGCGATGATGCCAATCCGCAGGCATATCCCGGCAATGTTGAAATTCTTGACAATGTCGACAACGACTGCAACGGCCTGGTTGACGACGGGTTGGTAGGGACCGCGGATGGGCGAATGCCTGCTTTGCGCATTTTCCCAAACCCGGTGAGAGACCTGCTGACCATCCGGCTTAGCCATGCCGGCAATCTCTCGCTCCGCCTTTTCAGGGTTGATGGGCGAATGCTGCTTTCCGGCGATTATGACTTTTCCGGTGGCGAGGCGGTGCTCTCTATGGCAGGCCTGCCCGAAGGCGTTTACTGGATGAGTGCCGTCAACGAAGCTGGCAGGGAAGTTTTCCGCCAGAAACTGGTGAAAATTTAATCGCGGCAAGCTGGAAAATTGCCTTATTTTAGCGGCAAATCCTGCTTATGCTCCATTATCAAACCTATTTGCTCCGGGACGATCGACCCTGGCTTGTCTTTGTCCACGGCGCTGGTGGCGCCATTGCCACCTGGCGGTACCAGACGGAGGCCTTCCGGCCTTTTTTCAACCTGTTGCTGTTGGATTTGCGCGACCATGGATTGTCGAAAAATGTAGAACCGGAATTCTCCAGCTACAACTTCGACATTGTGTGCGACGACATCCTCCAGGTGCTGGATCACCTGGAGATCAGCAAGGCACATTTCATCTCCTTGTCGCTGGGCAGCGCCATTCTGCAGCGTCTGGATGAGAAACGGCCCGAGTTGATAGACAAGATGGTCATGGCGGGCGGCATATTCAGGGCCACGCTTCGCATGCGCTTCCTGGTGAGTATTTCCAAGTTCCTGAGCAAGGTATTGCCCTATCAGGCCATCTATTCCCTGTTTTCACTGATCATACTTCCCCGCGCCAACCATCAGAAATCCAGGCGCTTGTACCGCCTGCAGGCCCGGCAGCTCACCCAGCAGGAATACATGAAATGGGTAGGGCTTTACCGGGATTTCTTCAAGGTGCTGGATGCCTGCTTCCACCGCCGGGTGGAAAAGATGAGCCTGGTGATCATGGGAGCTGAGGACCATGTCTTCTACAAGGCTGCCAAGCGTTTCGTGGAGCGGCAGGAGCGGGCGAGGCTGGTCGTCTTTGAAAAATGCGGCCACATCTGCAACATCGAGCAGTGGCAGCGCTTCAACGAGGAAGCCCTTCGCTTTCTGTTGGGAGAAGCCGGTGCCATCAGTCCCTTTTCCTTGCAACCCCGCTGATCAGGCTGACGCTGACTTCCACCTGGTCGCCAGCCCGGAGCCCTTCCGAGGCCGGAGCGTCCAGCCTGAGGGTATTGTCTCCTATCCGGACCAGGACCTGGCTCTTTCCCTTTTCGCTGGTCGTTGCGGCCAGTACCAGCCCGCTGAGGCGCTGATGTGCCCCGCCTGAGAGTTCCGGCATGACAAGTTCCGGGAGGCCCTGCTTCACGACTTTCCCATTTTCCATCAAAACAACCTGGTCTGACATTTTAAACACCTCTGCGGGGTCGTGGCTCACCATGATGGCGGTGAATCGCAGCTGGCGATGCAGTTGCAGCAGATAATCCTGCAGCTTGCCGCGCAGCGAGGCGTCCAGTGCCGAGAGGGGTTCGTCGAGCAGCAGGACGGCCGGTTGCCGCACCAGGGCTCTGGCCAGCGCCACCCGTTGTTTTTGGCCGCCCGACAGGGTGCCTGGCTTGCGGTGCTGGATGTTTTCAAGTTCCAAGACGTGGACGAGCTCCTCGATGATCTGCCTGGGCTGGCCTTTGGAGAGGGCAAACAGCAGGTTTTCGCGAACGGACATATTCGGGAACAGGGCGTAATCCTGGAAGACAAAGCCCAGGCTGCGCCGCTGCGGCGGCAGGTCTATGCCCCTATGGTGGTCAAACCAGGGCTCTCCGTTGATCTCGATGCAGCCCTCATCGGGCTGAAGCAGGCCAGCCAGCATTCGCAGCACGGAGGTCTTTCCGGCACCGGAGGGCCCGCTGAGCGTGATGAAGTCGCCCTGAGGGATGGACAATTCCAGTTCCAGTTGCATGGCCTCGCTGCCGGCGAGCAGTTTTTTTTGCAGGGAGAGCCGTATCATAGCCAGATTTTTTTCAGGTAGCGGCCGCTGACCAGGTAGGCCAGCAGCAGGATGGTGAATGTCACTACGAACAGGACCAGGGAGTAGGCATGGGCAAGTTTGTAGTTCATGCTTTCTACCTCGTCGTAGATGGCGATAGAGGCGACCTTGGTGATGCCGGGGATGTTTCCTCCGATCATGAGCACTACGCCAAACTCGCCAATGGTGTGGGCGAACGTCAGCACGATGCCGGCGATGAGCGAGGGCTTCATGTTGGGGAGTTGCACCCGGAACAGGGTGGTCCATTTTGATTTTCCTAGCACGAAGGCGGCCTCTGTCAGGGAAGGCGGCAGGTTGGTGAAGCCGGCCTGCATGGGATAGACCATGAAGGGGAGGCTGTAGATGATGGAGCCAAGCACGAGCCCCTCAAATGAAAAGACCAGGCGGATGCCCAGCAGTGCTTCCACGCTTTGGCCGAAGGCGTGGTTCGGGCTCATGGCCACCAGCAGGTAGAAGCCCAGCACGGTGGGGGGCAGCACCAGGGGCATGCTCACAATGGTTTCGGCCAGGGGCTTCACTTTCGTTTTGGTGAAAGCCAGCCAGTATGCCAGCGGGATGGAAACCACCAGGAGGATGAAGGTGGTGATCAGCGCCAGCTTGAAGGTCAGCAGCAAGGGCGTCCATTCAATCATGCATTTGTTTTTTTTTAAAACAGGTCTGGATTTGCCTGTCATTTTATGGCTTCCCCTTCCAACAGGCGGCGGCTTTCCGCCGACAGCAGGAAGTCGTAAAACAACAAGGCCTCTTCCCGCACCCCCTCGCTGCGACGGATAATGACAGCTCCCTGGGCCACGGGCGGGCAAAGGGCCTCGTTCAGTTCCAGCCACCGGCCCTGGCCTCTGAGTTCCGGCGACAGCACCACGGACTTTGCCGTGAAACCGATGTCCGCGGTTTTAGACAGCACGAACTGGTTGACTTGCGCGATGCTCTCACCATACACCAGCTTGGCTTCCACTTGTTCAAAAACCCCGAGCCGGCGCAGGGCGGTCACAGCTGCGCTGCCATAAGGGGCAGTCTTGGGGTTTGCCAGGGCGATGTGCCGGATGTCGGGTGAGGTCAGGATGCCGGTTGTCAGTTCCAGCTCCCCGCGCAAGGTCCAGAGCACCAGCTTGCCATGGGCATATACCGCCGGCGGGCCGGTGGTCAGCCCGCTCTTGTACAGCGCCTCGGGGTATTGCATGTCGGCGGAGGCAAATATGTCGAAGGGGGCGCCTTCCCGGATCTGGGCCGTCAGTTTTCCGGAGGAGCTGACCACCGATTCGCAGGGGATGCCGGTTGCTTGCTCGAACTTTTCAATCAGGCTGGACATGGCAAACTGCATGTTGGCAGCCGTGGCAATGCGCAGGGGGGCTTCGTTTTTTTGCCGGCAAGCGGCCAGAAAGGCCAGCGAAAGGGTGATGTAGAGGAGGCGCATGAGATGTTTGCTTGATAAACAGGAGGACGT
>JBEAYO010000224.1:0-6119 GCA_041159285.1 Bacteroidota bacterium
GGGTTATTTTAAGCGCGCGGGGCGAAGCCCCGCGCGCCTATTACGGGAAGGCGCCTCGCGAGAAGGTCTTTTGAGACAGGCCCCTCCTTCTCAGCTTGGAAACGCCGTATGCAAAAGCTTGAAGAATACAACCCTAATTTCGAGGCGATTCACGGCAGTCAAGCTACAACCCCATTACCACCTTGCCGGCGTGAACTGTCTTGCCTCCAGTCCTGAGAATCATCCAATAGATTCCAGGTGAAAAACCCGCGGTTTCCCCAAGTGACATGCCGTTGACAAAACGCCGGGCAGACAATAACATCCCGCCCTCGTTGAAAAGCAACAACTCATACTCGCGGCCTCCCTCCAGTCCCTCGCAGCGAACAGGCCCGTTGCCCGGATAGGGATTCTGCAGAAAGCAATCCAGTCCGGCTGCGGAAACCTCCTCCCGGGTATTGATCAACATTTTGCTCCAGAAATAAAGGTGCTGCCCATGGTTTTTCCAGTCCCAGGCAAGGGGGGCCCTATGCTTGGTCACGACCTCTGTGGCTTGTTCAGCAGAGTTGTAGGCATAGTAATGCACAGTTATCAACTCCCAGTAATCCTGATTCACAAAGCTGAAACTGTGGGTTTCCGTCAAAAGCATGAGGCTGTCGTAATGGTATTCCTCCTTGTAAACCGGTCTCCAGTCATTGCCTGGTTCTATATCCGTGTAATAATCGGTGTAAAGGGATAGCAGCCCGTCGCCGTCGTACTCCCAGGTTTGCCTGTTGTTGTTTTGCCAGGCTTGCGTGCCAGTCAACCAATGCTGAGATATCTCCTCCACCTGGTTGCCGGCAGCATCCCACCACAACAGCCTTCTGTACAGGTTCCTCCACTCGACATCAAGTATCTGACGCATTTCCTCGACCAGGCGGTCCTCCGAGTCGTAGAGATAATTGGTTTTATAGTAAGATTTCCAGCGGTTGGCAGCTTGGTCCCATTCCTCTTCGAATTCCTCCGACATCAAGCCCCCGTTATAGTGGTAGATGTTCCGCCAGACATTGTGCCAGGAGGCAGCGGCCAGTTGATAATATTGCATGGTCACGATGGCGAGCTGCCCGCTGGTGTTGTAATCGTAAAATGTCCGCGACTCGTGTATCCAGCCTTGATCCTCCGTCGCATAGTCCAGGGCAATCAGGACAACCCTTCCCTCGGTGTCGTATTCGCGGAGAGTCCTGGCTGAATTCAGCCATTGCTGCTGGTCTTCATTCCAGGATTGCTCGTAGATGGCGCTGAGGAGTCCCGGCGAAACGTAAGTCAGCACCAGCCTTGCTTCAAACTGCCAGGATTCAGTTTCTGAATCCCAGGACTTAGCTGTCATTGTCTTGATATGCCCGGCGGAGTCGTAGCGCAGGCTAATCTGGAACATATTCTGCCAGACAGCCAGGTGCCGCCTCCATACCTGGTAGGTTAGTTCCGAGGTGTCGCCGCTGTCATTGTAATCAATCAGATAGCGATACTCTGGAACCAGGCCGAACTCAACGGGCCACCAGTACTTGTGATAGGCATCTTTCAGGTTGCCGTCGGCATCGTAGGAAAGGTCGTACGCGTCCTGATTCACCCACACGTCTTCCTCATAGTCCCAATACTGCTGGACAATCGAGGAAGCCTTGTCCATGCCATTGTAAGCATAAGCTCTTCGCATGGCATTGATCCACTGCGATTGCCAGGGAGACCAGTAGCGCAGGATCAATTCTGTGACCTGATGCTGCTGATTGTAGCTGTAAGTCTCGCGGGAACTGGGAGTCCAGCCATGATCGGGATCCCAAAACTCATACAAGTGCTCAAAGTTGTTCCCGCTGCCGTCATAGCCTTTGGAGCGCCGGCTGTTGTTGATCCAGACATCGGGTTGCACGGCCAACTGGGTGAGGACCTCCAGGGTGTCCCCCTGGATGGAGTAGGAAAACAGATGGCGTTGCTGATTTTTCCATGAACTGTTTTCACGGATTTGGACAACCTGTTGAATCAGTCGGTCCATGTGGCCATAAACGAATTGAGTCCTTTCGCTTTCCTGCCAGGTGGAAGTTGGAAAATGCCACCAGCTGCCGATTTTCTCAATGGGATGGCCCTTGTCATTGTAATGGGTCAGGGTTTGTTGTTGGTTCTGCCAGTCTCCGAAATAGGATGACCAGCGCCTCGCAATCCTGACGAGCTCCCTGCCCAGGCTGTCGTATTCAAACGCCAGGTACAGTTCGTTTTCCCATGAGTTGCTTTCATGGTCGTAATACTGGTGCACCTGGGTGATTAGCAGGGCCTGCTCATTATGGGTGTTGAAGAACCTGCTAACCGGAACTTGCTCGTTGGTCAGGGGATCAATTTCATAAGTATAGAAGGAGTCCAGCACATAGATTTCCTCCTCTCCCCGCCATCCGGGCTGTTTGTTGGGAGACACCTTCAGCAGGTCGTTTGCCTGGATAGAATGCTTGCGACGTAACTCGGGAAAAGGCCGGTTGTTCAATCGATCCGGCGGCAGGCTCTGCCGGACCTCGTCGGGCATTTTTTCCAGCAGCATGTTCATGAGTTCCCCCAGCTGCTGCGCCCGGGAAAATAGCGGAATGAATAAAAGCAAAAGTAGAGACAGCTTTTTCATGATGATTCATTTTATGCCAGGGGTGGGCATGACTGTGGCTAAGTACACGCATCAGGCTGTGACCTCTGGCATCGGTTTGCGGAATTACGGATTCCCTCGATGTAGTTGTAATTGTGAATAAGCTGCCTGGGCCGCATGGTAGGTTTTTAAATTGGCCGGCCCTGGAATGAAAACTTCGGATGTAAAAAAATAAAACAACTGGCTATGTGCAAAGTTGCAGGCTTCGTTTTTTTAACATTAGAATTTTGACATGGCGTCGCGATTTTATTGGTGAAAAGTTCCCGACCGCTGATCATTCAGCTTTTTTAACTCCTAATTGCGTCGTAATGGAGCCCATGAATTTCAGCGCCAATTCCTGGTAACCCTCATCCGTGGGGTGAATCTCATCACTCCATTGATGGTCCGGCACCGTACTGCGAAGGTCGGTGTAAACCACCTGGTCCGGGAACAAGGCGGCAAGTGCGGACAGGCGAAGGTTGAACACGTCCATCATGTAGATCACAGCCGCCTGCCGGTCCCCGGGTCGCAAAATTCCGGATTCCGTGAAGTAACGTCCGATCCAACCCTTGTGGCTGGCTTCAGCCGGCAAGGGCTTCGGATAGTCGTAGCCGTGGACGAAAACCTTCAGCTGCGGATACTGGCGCTGCACATATTCAAAGATGGAGCGATACGCCCGCATGATCTTTTCTATCGCCTGCTCAAAGTTGGCATTGAAAAACCGCCCCGGCTGCTCTCCCTCCGGCGCATCTGAAAAAATATCGTTCAAAAAGCCGCGCATGGACGACCCAAGGATGTCGTTGCCACCACCACTGAGCAGGAAAGCAAGAGGCCGCTCCTCTGCCAGCGCCTGGAACATCTCCGCCTCCTTGAGGTAGTTGGCAATGGTGTCGCCTGCCTCTGCCAGGCAATACACCGGGTATTTTTCACCAACATAGTCTATGATGTCCTTGATCAAGGGGTGCTGGAACCAGGAGTCGCCTTCCGATACCAGCATCGGCAACTGGGGATGTTGGCGGCGCATTTTGTGATAGTGCCGGTGCCGCCAGATGCCTGCGTTCTTGTTGGCTATTGCAAGGGCTGTTTCCCACAGCAGGCTCTTGGCTGCAAGCACTTCTGCTCCAAAGGGTTGGAGCTTGCTGGAGAACCCTTCCTGCCTGAAATAAAGCCCGGTGGCAAAATGCGCCAGTTCTTCTCCTGCTTCCAGCATGGATTGTATGTCTTGCGGTGATACCTGCCCCGCTTGCGGATTCTGGAAGTCAAGGTGGAAACTCAGTACCTGCCAGCCCTCCAGAAGGGGTGGCTTTTCCTCCTCCTCGTCCAGCTTCAGCCCTTTTCCCCGGACTTCCAGCTCCTTTGAACTGCGAAGGGAATCCGGGGTCCAGGGGGCTGGCAGCCCTTCCAGGGTTAGCCCCGTGGTTTCGAACGACGTCGTGCTGACGATGATCTTGAGCGTGTCCACCGAGGAAGGCACATCGTACCAATAATGATGGTCCTCCGGTGCCATGCGGATGAACCCTTGCTTGTGGTCCCGCAGGTATCTGGTCCTGCCGGGCTCAATTTCGCTCACCTGGGGCTCCAGCAATGAGGCCGTGACGGCAAAATCAGCGCTGGCGTAAAGCGCGGCAACATATAATTTCTGCTGGGTGGTCGTGTTTTTTAATGCAATGCGAACCTTGCCTCCCCATTTATTGCTGCTGCCGGAGACAGACTCAAAGTGCATGACCGCCTTTTGCTGCTGGTCGAAGGAAATCTCCTTCTCGACTCCGTCGGACAGCACCTGTTGGCAACTGACTTCCAGTACGCCATTTTTCAAGGCGTCTGCACCGTCGTTGTTCAGGTCGCGAAGGCGGGTCCAGGTGGCAATGTGCCGCAGGGAATGGACCAGCTCCCGCATCGCATCGGGCTGACGCTCTGACTCACCGTTATCATTCGTTATAGCAAAGCGTACCGGTAGAAACAAGGGGCGGAAGCAATCGCCCGGACGGGTCAGGTAAATCCTGTCGCGCCAGAGCAGCAAGGAGTAGTCTGCCTGTTCCGCCGAGTCTTCCAGGGCGACAAAGGATGCGACTGCCTCCTGGGTGAGTGCATCTGCCACAGCGGCGAATTCGCTGGCCGTGAAGTCCTTGTTTATCAGTTGGATGTGAAGCAGGGGGGTGGTGAGGCCGCTCAATTTCACCTGGTATCCCTGGTTCTTGTCCAAGCCTTGTATGCCCGGAACCTGGGCGGCATCTATTTCCACTTCCCCCACGACGAAATGCCTCGGCTCGCCGCTGATGTCGAGGTGGATGGCTGTGATGCCTTGGGCGACGCCGTGGAGCGACCCTCGATCAATGCGCCATCCCCTGGACCTGTTGTACACCAGGTTGGCATGGCTGCTCGTGGGGTCGACGTCCTTGTTGAGGAATCCGCGCCTGAGCAGGTCCTGGTCGGTGTCCGGGGAATAGATCTTTGGTTTTTGGGCAAAGCGGTATTTGAGCTGGTTGCGGATGCGGCTGTGCAAATCGCGGTAGCTGAGGTTCCCGGCACAGCTTCGCAGGGATTGCAGCAGGAAGCTGGTAAGCACGCCGCTGCCGTTGACCTCCAGGGCGGCTTCATCCCGCTCGGCAGCGGCGATCTGGACGTGGGGAGCCTGGGCGATGACCTCGTTCATGTTTTTTCCGGCAAACTGCCGGGCCTCGAATCGCGGGGAGAAAAGGAATTCCGGCCACTTCCGTGCGGGGAAGAGGTGGTCAATCTGCTTGCGCACCGCCTTGTTGCCGTCCACGGCCGCTGCCAGCTCGCGGGTATTGTCGCCCGAGTGGCAACAGTCGAAGATGGTGACGATGTGGGCCTGGGTGCTGTCGTACAGGTCCTTTAGCAGGATGCGCAACTCTTTGTCGGCCAGCAGGAAATCAGGAGCATGGGGCTGGTCGTAGTAGCAGACCAGGCACTCGAGTCGCGGGTCTTGCCAGATGCTTTCATCGGCCTGCTCCACGGCACCATGCCCGGAATAGAATAGGAAGACGACCTCGTCCTTGCCGGCCTTTGCCAGGTGGTGGCGGAAAGCATTGATGATGGCGGGCCGGGTGGCCTCCTGGTTATACAATTCCAGCACCTGCAAATCCAACGAGGGGTCGGATTGAAGATAGCCGAGCATTTGCTTTGCATCGTTGACGCAGCCGTGCAGCTTCGGGAAAACAAGGTTGCCCTGCAGCAGCACGTCCTCCCGGTAATCGTTGATGCCGATGAGCAATGCGTGCACTTTAGTTTTGTTGGGTGGAGGTGTCATGCCTTGATGTTTTTTTTTTGCGAATATGGGCTTTTCAAAATATGTTGCCGGTGATAAATGTCACGATCCAGCCTGAAATTAGACCTGTTGCAATGGTCATTTCTTTTTGCCCGGCGCTTTTTTCTGTTTAGGCGCGGCTTTCTTTCCTGGACTGCCTGTCCCGGGCCGCTGCTCCCTGGTGCGGCGAATCGTGCCCTCGCCGATGCCGGCAGCCCTCATCTGCCCCTCGACCCATTCCAC
>JBEAYO010000225.1:0-6097 GCA_041159285.1 Bacteroidota bacterium
CCAGGAGCTCGATGGTGTCAACCTGAGCAGCCTGGTACTGGTACATGCTCTTGTAACCCAGTTGCATCAGGCTGCCCAGCCACTGCGACAGCGGTACGGAGTACTGGCTGAATTGCGTCTGGCTCTTAATCAGGCCCGACTGCGGATGGTTCAGACTGCTCAGCACATTGCCCGTGGCCTTGTCTGGGACGTCCTGGTTGAAGGAGATCCAGTTCCAGCCCGGGGACAGTGGAATCCGGCGCAGCAGCAGGTTGTTCGTATGCAGCACCTGGGGCGTGAGCGGAGAGCCCACCAGTGCGTCCAGGGTGAAGGTGAAGCTCTCATCCACCTCGCCATACAACAGGCAATCATCTGCGTCCCAGATCTGGAAGTCGATGGTCTCGCCGCTGACGACATTGCTATACACTGTCAGGAAGGCCACGTGCTTGTTGATGGCCTCCTCGTACTGCAGGTAAGCCCAGCCGCGCAATTGTCCATCGACGAAGGCGCCCACGCGGTCCATCCTGTCCGTGGACAAGGTGCCCTCGATGTTCAGCTGCACCGTGAAGTTCATCGAATAGCTGTAGGCCCCGGGGTTCAACTCCCAGACCGGCCCCTTGCACAGCTTGCGAAAGTGGATGATCATGGGCTCGGCCCCAAGGGACCCCTTGGCAAAGATGGTGTCTTTGTAGTCCCCGCGCGGCAACTCAGGAGCAAATTCGAAGACCACAGCCTGGGAGGAGGCAGGCGCCAGGCTGCCCTCCTTGGGATAGACCTCCACCCAGTCGGGCACGTCCTCTATGGTGTAAGCCAAGGCCTGGCCACCGATGTTCTGGATCTCGCGGCCCAGGTTCAGCCCCTCGCCCTCATATAACACCACCTCGATGCTGCCGCCCAGCCAGCGCAAGGGGTTTCGGTCCACGAAGAACTCCCATTCCACATGGCCGAAACTGTTGCCAGCCAGATCCTTGACGGAATCCACCTCCACGCGCAAAACAGTATTCTCGATGAAGCGGTTGGCAACATTCGGTACCAGGGTGATCTTGTCGCCGCTGCAGGTCATCACCGCATCCACCAGGTCGCCGGTCTGCGTGTTGTACAGGCCGACGTTGTTGTTGTCGAAGATGTCGGCCTCGATCAGCAGGTCGCAGCGGATGGGCTCCGTGAAGGTGATGCTGATCTCGTCGCCGGCGGACAATACCCCGTCCGCCGGTTCCGGCGTGCCGAAGATCTCCGGCGGGGTGCGCTCGATGCGGCCCGAGATGACCGTGGAGACGCCGGCGTTCTGGCCGCCGGTGCACTGCGTCACGGCGCGTATCTCGTACTCGCCGTCCTGGAGTCCCAGGGTGTTCCATTGCACGATGTGGAAGACGTCGTTGGCCAGGCTGGCTTTGGGCACCTCCGTGATGTTGATCCAGGCGCCGTCGCCCTGCTTCCGCCGGTACTGCACCCGGATGAGCTGCAGGTCGGTGTCGTAGCGGTTGAACTCGTTCAGGGTGATGAATAGGTCGTTGCCGTCGTCTGGCGTCATGACCCAGTTCTGCAATGGGAAACCAATGTCGACCGGGCTGCAGGGTTCCAGGAAGTACACCGTGATCTCGATGCCCTGGTAAAAGGGCTCCGGCGGGAATTCGCCATCGCCGAGGGCATCGTAGCGCGCGCCCTCACACTCGGAATAGGCATTGATCAGGAGGTTCTCATATTCGTAGGCCACCGGGCCGCGCTTGACGGTCATGGTGGCCACGCTGGAGCTGCCGGCCTCCTGCTGCAAGATGACACTGGCGTTCGGCGTACCCTGGAAGTTGACGACGGCCCCGTCCGGGTTGGTGGGCTGCCACAAGTCGAGGACGTAGTAGCGATACTCGTCTGTCTGACTGGTGTTGCCGACATTGAAATTGAATACCGCCTCATCATTCTCCAGCACATTGGCCACGATGGTCTTGTCCACCGTCAGAGTGACCCCGTCGCGCGGGACTGTCTTCTCCTCAAAGGGGCAGGAGGAGTTGCCGGATACGGTTCTGAACACCGGCGTGCCATAGACCCGGTCCTGAAGCACGTCGAGGGTGAACACATCGCCGATGTCGTCGTCCGACAGGGTGTAGGTCACAGTCTGTGTATTAGTCTCCGTGGTGGTCTCTTCCGTTGTTTCTCCAAGGCTAAGCTCCATTTGGAGCTTTGTGCCCGTACCAGTGGCATTGATGAAGAAACCCATTGCCAAGGCGATAGAGTTTTCAAGGGTTATGCCGAAGCTGATTTTAGAAGTCTCCGTAGTCTCCGTGGAGGTGGAGCTCTCGTAAGTCACGCCGGCATCGAAGGAAAGGTTCTTCTCGAAGACGGCCTTGTTCTTCAGCTGCTTGTTGTAGTCCAGGATGTACTTCCACATATTGGCGCTGGCTGTGTCACCGACCAGCTGGAGGTTGGGGATGACAGTCCGCTTGATCTGATAGCCCGTATATAGGAAGGTCGTGTTGAACTTTTCCGGAAAGACCACCACGCCGGTGTCCACGTAATAGCTGCAATTCGCCGTGTCGAAGCGCAGGTCGTCCGTGATGCCGAAGAGCAGGTTCATGGCGCCCCCGACATAGACGTCGGCATCCTCGCCCAGTATCACGTCGCCATCACTGGTGGAGATGGTCTTGTTGGCCGTGAAGCAAGTTTCCATGCTTTTGCTCACGGAGGCGGTCATTGTGGATTTGAGGTTGAAGGTCGAGCTGTTCTCAATCTCAGTCTCCAGCTTGGTGGCCACCCCGATGCCGGTGGTGATGCCGGTGGTGGTGCCCAGCTTCAGGCTCACTTCTTCACCGTTGGCGAGAGAGGTGTTGATGTCCAGGGACAAGCCGTTGCAAACTTTCGAATCCTTTGAAATGGTGGCCCTGGAGTTGTCGCCGGGAGGGTCCCGCAGAATCATCATGGGGATTTCCGGCGCGCTGGAGGTAAAGTTCACCGCCCGCGGGCGCTTGCCCAGTATCACGGCCTGGGTGGAGATGGTGTTCTGCAGCTCGTTGGCGCTGGCCAGCACCGTCAGGGTCTTCTTGTAGGGCGAGGCGATATTGGGGATTCCCGCCCGGAACTTGTACTTGAACTTTCCTTCCGTGATGGTGGTGTCGAACTCCGGGTTGTCGCCCGGGTCGGCCATCAGGTTCTCGACGTGCAGGTCGAAGGTGTCGAGGTAGCAGTTGCCGCCGTCGTAGGGCTGATAGACCCTGATTTCTGTGGTGTATCTATCGCTCTGCTCCAGCATCTGCTCGCCACAAAGGTTGGTGTCCAGGGTGGTCATCTCAATCTCCGGCGGGGAGTGATAGATGAAGTCGATGGTGTCGTTGACGTCCGTCAGGTCGGTCTCCTGTCCGCCCTGCAGCTGGAAATAATTGTAGATGATGTTGTTGGAGTGCTCCGTCACCGCCACGGCGAACTTGATCGGTGGCAGGCCGGAGAACACGAACTTGCCGTCGGCCACGGTGAGCTTCAGCTCCTTGTAGTAGCAGCCGTCCAGGGCCTCCACCTTCACCTTGACGATGGCGCCGTCGGGGATGACGCTCTTTCGGCAGTACTCGTTGCCGGCCATCTGGCCTCTAATGGTGCGCTTGACCTGGTTGCGGAACAGGAGGCCGGCCACCGGAGTAGCGATGTTATCTATATCCCAATCGGCAGGATAGAAGGTGTGCTCGTTGAAGACGGGCTTCAGTGTGGCCGAAGCGCCTGGCTCGAAGTCAATGGAGAAGTATCCGTCCTCGTCGGTGAAGACTGGCGGAGAGTTGCGCTGGCCGTTGACCAGGATTTCCACGCCTTTCTGGAAGCAGGTGGTGCCCTCGAAGCGGACGTAGCCGGACACCGGCACCGTGCTCTGGTCCGTGAAGTCGATGGCGTCCACGCTGGTGTTGGTGGGGTTCAGCGTGGCCAGGCGGCTGGCCGGCGTGAAAAGGTGGGACTCTTCCTTGGCGATCTTCACCACCGTGCTGTACTGGGCGCCGTGGATGCTGCCCTGGCCGCTGAGCTGGGCGCCAAAGTCCTTCAGCACCGTGCCGCTGCCCTCGTTCAGGGGGAAGTAGTTGACCAGATCGGTGCGCGTCAGGTCAGTGCCCACGTTGGCGGCCGCCTGGATGGCGCCGAGCGGCACCAGGCTGTTGAAGAAGGCGACCACGTCGATCAGGCCGGAGAAGAAGCGCTCCATGGTGGCGCCGTTGCGGCCGGCGCCGAGCGTCCAGGGCGAGCCGCCGGAGAAGTCGGCCGCCACGCCGGAGAAGTTGTACGTACCGGCCAGAGCGCCGTTTTTGTAAAAAGTCACGTTGGCGGTCGCACCGGTTTGGTGGATGACAAAGGCAAGGCGGGTGTATTCCATGCCCAGGGTGCCCAGGTTCTCGGTGTCGCCGCCCATTTCCAGCACCAGCGTGCCGGCGTTGAGGTGGAGGCCGAAGTGGGTGGTGCTCCCGTCCTGCTTGGTGAGGATGCACTGGTCGTTGGCGAAGTCGAAGGCCTTGACGGTCACCTCCACGGTCGCGCTGTCGGCCAGGTCGAAATTGGTCAGCTCGGCATACTCGTTGTTGACCGCGTTGAACTCGAGGGACTGGTTGAAGTAGAACTTCTTGGAAGGGGTGGCAGTGAAGACAGTGCCGGCCCCGTAGTTGATGCCCTCGATGGAGTAAGAGCCGGTCTCGTCGGTGATGCCGGCATTGATCACGCTGGGCTTGTCATTGGTCCATTGCGTGCCGCAATGGTAGGCCGTGTGCTTGTTGTCCGTCAGGTCGAAGGCCTTGGAGCCGGTGCCTTCGTCGAACTTCCAGTAGGCGACCAGCCCCGGCATGGTGGACGGGATGCTCTGGTTCTGGATCATCTGGAGCTTGGTTTGCGGCAGCTGGACATTGAAGAAGCGCAGCTCGTCGAGTTTGCCGTTGAACTTGCCGCTGCCGTCCGGCTTCTGGCCCAGGAAGAGCACGGATTGCGCCTCGTCGAGCGTGGTGGCGACCGTTTTCACCAGCTCGCCGTCCACATACAGCAGCAGGGAGGCGCCGTTGTAAGTCACCGCGATGTTGTGCCAGTCGTTGGCGGTAGCGGTTGGGAAAATATAGCTGAGCTCAGTGACGTCCCCTGGGCTGCGGCCCACCCCGAACACCACGCCCTTGCCGGCCGCGGTGGGGGTGGTGTGCAGCCACCAGTTCTTGCCCAGGCTGCTGCCGAAGTCAAAGATGGCGGTCTTGTCGTTGTTGTCGCCAACCTTCACCCAGCAGGACAGGGTGAAGGTGTCCCGTGGGAAGAGCGGGGCGTACTCCACGAAGCTCATGCCGCTCTGGTTGAAGGAAACCGAGGTGCCCACGGTGGGGGCCAGGGTGACAATTGCATTGGGCACCGGGTTGCCGTTGAGGGACTTGACCTGCCCGGTGATGACCCCGTTGGGGTTCAGGAAGCCCAGGGCTTTGCCTTTGGACCCCAGGCCGAACTGGTTGGTGCCGGCCACCTCGTAGATGTAGAACTTGCCGGCGATGACGTTGAAGTCAACGAAGGTGAACACCTGGCCCTCCACGGAAGCGAGCAAGGCGCCGTCGCGGTAGATGTTGAAGGAATTAGAGGCCGGCGAGAGGGGGTCGGGCGTCCAGTCAACCTGCACACGGTCTTCCAGGTCGCCCTCCGTGGCCCGCATGATGGGGGCCGCAGGTGGCAGCATGTTCCTGGCCCAGAAGCCGAAGGCCCCCTGGTTGCCCCCGGTGAAGTAAGTGCCAACCACCGGTTGCCCCAGGGTGGCATTCACCCTGTTCTTTGTGTTGAAAGCTCTGGTAACACTGCCGTAATTGAAAAATGCCCGGCTGATGATGAATTCTTCATTCGACGCTGTCGCACAGTTCGTGCTGGACTGCGCCCCGGCCGCCATGGCGACAACCATCAGCAGCGCCAAGATGAAAAGCTGACGATATATTTTATTCATACCTTTTTTTTTTGATGACCTTTGCGCAACGGTCCAGCCCGACGGGCAGGAGCCTGTCTCAAAAGACCCTTGGCGGCTGACACCGCCAAGAAATATTTTGAATGAATGTCCATTTTTTTGATTTTGCTTCGCAAAACCAAAAAAATGGGCATTCATTCATCATTTTCTGGGGTTGTGTAAAAAGCCCTTGCGGCTCTGTTT
>JBEAYO010000226.1:0-6085 GCA_041159285.1 Bacteroidota bacterium
CCATAATTCTAATCCTCCCCTTCCCTGTTCTCCCGACTTCTATTTTTTTTCTTGCTATAAAAGCGGTTTATTTGCTACACAATGGAATATATCGCTTTTGCTTTTTGGATTTCAATAGCCGTCTTGGTCTATACTTACCTTGGATATCCCTTGGTTTCTGCCATTATTTATTTTTTGAAAAAAATACTGTCAAAGAGGGGAATGTTGGGTAGGGTTGAGGAATTTAAGCCGGAGGTGCTGATTCTAACTGCTGCCTACAATGAGGAATCGATAATCGGTGCCAAGGTTCAAAATTTCTTAAAACTTGATTATCCAGGGGAAAAGCTGGCTGTCTGGCTTGTCACTGACGGCTCCACAGATGCCACGCCGTCCATAGTGGAAGCACTGGTAAGAGAGCACGGGCACCAACTTGCAATCAGGCACTTTCACCAGCCTCAAAGAAAAGGAAAAATGGCTGCTCTGGACCGCCTTATGCCGTTTGTGAAGTCTCCGGTGACCATCTTCACAGATGCCAACACCCTGCTGAACCCAGAGGCAGTCAGGATCATGGTCAGACATTTTCAAGATCCCAGGACGGGGGTCGTGGCAGGTGAAAAGCGCGTATTTTCCAGTGAGGCCGATGCCGCCGCCGGGGCAGGCGAAGGGCTTTACTGGAAATATGAATCCCTCCTGAAAACCTGGGAATCCAGCCTTCATTCCACCATGGGGGCTGCAGGGGAACTGTTTGCCTTTCGCTCTGAGCTGTATGAGCAACTTCCTCCTGACACCCTCACGGAGGACTTCATTCTTACCATGAAGATCGCTATGCGGGGTTATAAGATTGTTTATGAACCAGGGGCTTATGCCATGGAGACCGCCAGCCTGAACACCTCGGAAGAGCTCAAGCGCAAGGTGAGGATCGCCGCCGGCGGCCTTCAGTCCCTTGTCCGGCTTCGCGGCTTGCTAAACCCCTTCAAATACGGCCTGCTTTCCTTCCAGTATTTCTCTCACCGCGTTTTGCGCTGGACAGCTGCACCTGCCAGCCTGCCGATTGCCTTAGCACTCAATATTTCATTGGCTACAACGCCTTCTATTATATACCATTTCTTGCTGGTTTGTCAAATCATTTTCTATACATTTGCGATAATGGGCTATTTAATGCGGAACAAACGCCTCAGGTTGAAAATATTATTTGTTCCGTATTATTTCTGCATGATGAATTTCTCCATGCTGCTGGGATTGTCTCGCCTTGCGAAGGGCCGGCAGACAGTCGTATGGGACAAGGCGCAAAGGGCCAGCTGAGGGGCCAACTGGAACATTTAGCCAGCCCCGGCAAATATCCCTTGCACTGTGAGGAACGCTTCAACCTGTTATTCACCAACTTACTTATGAATAAAACTATCTTGCTCTTCATTCTATTGCTCCTTTTCGGCATTCCACAGGCAATGGCCCAACCAGCCAATGACGACTGCCAGGGACTCATCTCGCTGGGGGAAGCACCCGTCTGTCCGATTCCCGATACCTTCAACAATGTCAATGCCACCCTGTCGACGGTATTTTCCAACCCAAATGACAACATCCCAGCCTGCTTTACTGGCGGTGTTGTGGACAGGGACGTGTGGTTTACCTTTACAACCCCTGCTGATGGCAGCATTGTGGACTTTACGATAGAACTCACAGGAGTGGCTGGACCCAATGGGACTATATCGCAACCACAAATTGCCGTGTACAGGGGTGACTGCCTCCTGGACGAACTGCAAGAACTGGCTTGTGCGACTGCCGCCCCCGGCGAGTCATTTGTGGAACTCGACTTGCCAGGGCTAACTCCAGGTATACCTTACTTCATTCGTGTCAGCGACTGGTCAGCTTCTGCCACTCCCAACTGGGGCGACTTTGTCCTTTGCATCAAGGAATACGAACCAATCTTTAACATGGGAGAGGAGGATTTTACAGCATCCTGTGCCGGAACTCTCTTTGACTCCGGTGGACCTGACAATGACTACGGAAACAATGAAAACAGTATATTCACCATCTGTCCGTCCGACCCATACCAATGCATCTTCATCGAAGTGGAGAGCTTTCAAATGGAAAACGACTTCGATTATCTTTTCTTTTATGGGGGAGACGACACTAACGCACCTTTGCTGGGAAGCGTCACGGGGAACGGAGGAGGAGTGCAGCTGCAGTCCTCCGGCAATTGCCTCACCATTTTGTTCGATTCCGATGGTTCCGTCACCGACCCGGGATTCGAGCTAACCTGGCAATGTTCTCCCGATACCTGCACCATCCCGCCGCCCAGCACCTGCGACAATGCAAATATCATTCCCTCGCTTCCCTATGTCGCAACTGGACTCAGCACCTGCTATTCGGTGGACAACTACAGTTCTAGCCCCTGCAACAACGATGGCTGGCTGGACGGGGAAGACCTCGTGTTTTCCTATGAATCCCCCGGGTCAGAATGCGTGGCCGTCAACATCACTGGTGCCAGTCCTGCCACCGGCATAGGGATTTTCGACGACTGCCCCAATACTGCCAGCCTTTGCATAGGTCAGGCCGGCGGTGGCGCCGGAGAGACAGATCCCGCCATTAATGCTGCTTTCCTGGAATTCCCCGGCACCTATTATTTTGTGGTGGACAACCCCAACGCCTGCACCACGTTCGACATCCAGGTCCAGGAAGTTTCCTGCCCGGTGGTTTTCCCCTCTGCGGCATTTTGTGAAGATGCATTGTCGCTCAATGGCTGCGGGGATCTTCCCGCCATCATCAGTGTGGCGCCGGGACAGGGCGACGATAATTTCATCAACGATGGGGTAAATGACGGCTGCTGGGGAGCATTCCCTACCAACTTCACCTGGTTCATGTTCCAGGCCCAGGCAGATGGCGAATTTGGATTTATCATGGAAGCTGCCAACCCCAATGAAGCCTCAGACATTGACTTCCAGGTATGGGGTCCTGTAGCCGATCCAGAGGATTTGTGCGACTTCGCCTTTATAAACCAGCCAATCCGCAGCTCCTATGCAGCAGGTGCCGACCCCACCGGCATGGTGAATATTCACCCCGAGACTGGGGTAACCGTTACAGACACTTGTGAAATGGCCGGAGGAGATGATTTTGTGTCCACTATCCAGGTCGAAGAAGGTGAGTACTATGTGGTGCTGATCAACGACTGGGGTAACCAAATAGTCAGCGGCGCCATCTCCATTGGGTTCTCTTCCACCAGTCCGGGCGTGCTGGACGAACAGGATATTGCCTTCAGCGTATCTCCCGACACGGTGGTCTGTCCCGGGGAAACGGTCCAACTGCAGGCCTCCGGCGGGGAAGTCTATCAATGGACACCCGAAGCCGACCTCAGCTGCGTGTATTGCCCCTCCCCGACGGCGAGCGTCAATGAAAGCCAGCTCTATAGTGTCATCATCAACACGATTTGCGTAGCTGACACATTGGAAACTTACGTGGGCCTGCTGGAAGTGGATGCTGGCCCGGATGTGACGGCTTGCGTCGGTGAAGAATTTCAAATCCAGGCGGGCGCCAGTTTTGCCAGCATCAGCTACCAGTGGCAGGCACCCGCAGGATTCCTCAGCTGCAAAGATTGTCCCAATCCGACTGTCACGGCCAACGCCGTTGGTACCTATACCCTCCAGGTACTGGCATCCGGACCCGGTTGTTTTGCCTCCGACTTCATGACCCTCAACGTTTTACCCGGAACCGCTCCGGTTTATACAATCAGCCAGGATACCGGGCTTTGCGAGGGTGCATCGCTGCAGCTCGGTGGTGCCTCGGGTCTAGGTGTCAGCCATACCTGGACCTCTGTGCCGCCGGGATTCATTTCCAGTGACTCCAATCCATTAGTAACGCCCAGTGCCAATGTCACCTATTATCTGGAGGTGAGCCATGCTGATTGTCCTGTTCCCTCCTTTGACAGCGTGTACGTCACCGTTTCACCACTGCCCATTATTGACCTGCAGGAAGACACACTTATTTGCCAGGATGATCCTTTGCTCCTGGGTTATACGATTCCACAGCCTGGAGTTCAGTACACCTGGTCTCCAGCAACTTATCTCAACAATCCATTGTCTGCCAACCCAGTAACGACTCCTGCGGCTTCTGTCAACTATCAGCTGACAGCTGACAACAACGGCTGTATCAGGGTGGATTCCGTAAGCATCAATGTTACGCCGATTAGCATAGGCATTGATGCCCCCGACACCATTCCAATCTGCCGTTACACCAGCGTTGCGCTGGAAGTCTTTGCCTATCCCCCTTCCTCTTTGGTGACTTGGACCCCCAACGACGGCAGCCTGAACCAAACGACAGGCGGCCTGGTGATTGCTTCGCCCTCAGCTTCCACCCTCTACACGGCCAGCATCAGCTTTGGCGGTTGTACTAAAACAGACCAGGTGTACATCGGCGTGGACTCGCTGCCCTACAACCTCGAAATAACACCTGTTGATACTCAGATTTGCGCCGGTGAAATCGTTTTTCTCGTTTCAAACACTTACGAGCCGGCAGATTTCTCCAGCATCTCATTCCACTGGTCGCCTGCCAGCGGGCAACTCACCCCGGATTCCCTGTTCAACATGGTGGTTCAGCCCGGCAGCACCACCACCTACCAGCGCATCGCCACCAATGGCTATTGCTCGGACACGACATACGCCACTGTGAAGGTACTCGATCTTTCCTCTGTTGTAATTAGTCCCGAGGCGCCAATAATTTGTGCCGGAGAAGCCGTTCAATTAATCGCCACCGCACCAATCCCCGTGGAATTCGAATGGGAACCGCAGGAGGGGCTCTCCTGCACCGATTGTCCAAACCCGATTGCCACTCCTTTGAGCACCACCACCTATGCAGTCAGCGCCTCTTTCGAGGGCTGTCCTCTAGGAGGCTCCGCCTTGGTGACAGTGGTTCCACGCCCATCCATTGCGCCGCCGGCCGACTTGCTGTGCCCTGGTAATTCAACGCCATTGAACTTCAGTCCAGACCCGGGTTTAACCTACAGCTGGAGTTCCCCTGACGACCCGCAGTTTTCAAGCACTGACCCCGCACCTGTCGTATCCCCTATGCAAACAACAAGCTACGCTGTCACTGTCAGCAATGCCACCTGCGACCCGGAGGTGTTTTCCTTCACCTTGTACGTGGCAGAAAATCCCTCCCTTGCAGTCAGCAATGACACCGTTGTCTGCAGCAACACTCCTGTTTATTTGCTGGCAGATACCGGGCTTCCCGGCAATTATGCCTGGAGCACCGGGGATACCATGGCAGCCATCCAAACCCCTTTACTGACAGAAGGCATCAATAACTTCACAGTTACCTACAGCAACAGCTGTGGGGATGAACTGACGGAAACCATCATCGTCGAATTGGTGGCAGGAATCCAGATAACCAGCCTGAATTATGACAGTGACACCACGACCATCTATGAGGGGACGCCGGTCACGCTCAGCGTGGAAACCTCTTCGCCGGCAGCCGCCATCAACTGGTCAACCGGCAGTTTGGCAGATACTACGCAGGTTACACCACTTTTGCCGGCTCCCCTGTCCGTAGCAGTCACCGTCACAGACGCTTACGGTTGTATGGATTCGGCCGCTGTGGTCTTTGAAGTCTTGCCCACCCTGTACGGCATTCCCAACGTCTTCACTCCCAATAACGACGGACTCAACGATGTTTTCCAGGTGGTCATCACCGGGGCGAACCTCGACGTTTTGTCGATCGAGGTATGGAACCGCTGGGGTCAAATGGTGTACCGGGAGACGAACGGCAACGAAGGCTGGGACGGGCGCCAGAACGGAAAGCCTGCTTCCTCAGATGTTTACGTTTACAAGATCAGCGTCAGGCAACCCGACGGTAAACAAGTGACAAAATCTGGAGATGTAACCCTGCTGAGATAAAATGATACCACCACGGCTCCCGATACCCTTATTTTTGCCAAAAAAAATAAAGTGAACAAGCGCTTGTGCCTGTTTTGCTGCGCGCTGGTGTTTTCGAAAGTCAGCGGGCAACACCAGGATTCCACCATTTCGCTGGAGCCGGTAAAAGTCGTCGCCGAAAGAATCTCGAAAATCAGCCGGGCAGGGAATCTGCTCGACATGGACAGCGTCCTCCTGTCGCA
>JBEAYO010000227.1:0-6059 GCA_041159285.1 Bacteroidota bacterium
GCTTTTCGTGTGGCCGGCGCTCTATGGGATTTGAAACAAAATTTGGACTCGCGGAATTCACTTTAATATCCCCTGTCCAGGTAGGGGCTTCCCTGGGAAGGCCTTTATTCCAGAGCATGTATAGGATTTCATATCTGAAAATTAACACATCAGGCGTTCGTTGGGATTTATAAAAGCCATTTGTCACGACAACTAAATTAAATTCCTTTCGATTGTCCACAATCAGTTTGAAGTTTTTACGAACCTGCGCATGAGTTAATATCCAAATTATACCCGGAAATCAGCAGCTGGCCTAACTCCAAAGTCCGGCGCTGAAAAAAATCAAAGACTATGAAAATCAGTTTGCGCCAAGTGGAGACCAAAAAAGACCTGAAAGCATTCATCTCCTTTCCGTTCGACCACTACAAAGGCAATCCCTATTGGGTGCCACCGTTGATCCAATCAGAAATGACGCAATTTTCTGCCGCAGACAACCCGGTTTTTGAGCACAGCGACGCGGTATTGTTCACCGCCTGGAAAGACGGCCGAATGCAAGGCCGCATTGCAGGAATCATCAATCACCTGGAAACCGCGCATCTCGGCGAGCAGCACGGCAGATTTGGATGGCTGGAATTCACAGACGAACCTGAAATCAGCCGGGCACTGCTGGAAGGTGTGGAGAACTGGGCCAGGGAAAAAGGTTGCAAGCTGCTCAAAGGCCCCCACGGCTTCAATCAACTCGACAAGAATGGGATGCTCACCGCTGGTTTTGATAGCCTGGGTACCAGCACCGCTGCCTTCAATTATCCCTACTATGCCGGCCACCTGGAGGCACTGGGCTTTGAAAAAGACCTGGAATGGGTCGAATTGACTTTTGCCTGGCCGGGTGCCGTTCCCGATAAAGTCCTCCGCATGAAAAAATTGCTGGAAAGCCGCTACGGGCTGAGGGTGCTCAAGCCCTCCGGCAAGGAGGAGTTGAGGCGTTTTTTTAAGTCATTGTTTGACCTTTTGCAGGACACTTACATCAAGCTGCCGGGCTTTGTTCCCATCTCCGAGAAGCAAAGTAAAGTTTACGTAGATCAGTACATCCGGTTTATGCGCCTTGACTTTGTCCACATAGTGCTCGACGACAAAGGGCAGCCCATCGGCTTCGGGGTCAGCCTGCCTTCCTTTGCGAAGGCGCTGCAAAAAGCGAAGGGCCGACTTTTTCCATTCGGCTTCATCCATTTGCTCAAGGCGCGTTGGCGGAATGACACCGCTGAACTGGCCTTGATCGGCGTGCGGGAAGAATGGCGGCAAAAAGGGGTTCACAGCATTGTATTTGCAGAAACAGGCGATGCCTTTGAAAAGGCCGGCATCTCCCGCATTCTTGGCAACCCCATGCTGGAGTTCAACAACAATGTCTTGTCGCTGTGGAAAGAATTCGATCCTGCAATTCACCGCCGCAGGCGCACTTATCGCAAATTGCTGTGATTTTCATCGGAGTCGCCGGCCTCTGGGTTTAAGGAGGACTGCTCATTTATCCCGGGAGTTTCCTCATCCCCTTGAAATTCCGCTGGCAGGTTCTTCGATGCCCTGGCCCCCAAGTCCCGGATCCGTTGGGCTCTTCCGATGAGCGTGTCGCCGGCTTTCCTGGAGTCCGACAATTTGTTGATGGCACCTTGCCAGGCGCCCTGGGCCTGGTCAAGCTTCAGTCCCAGGTCGCGCAAATCCTCTACAAAGCCCACGAATTTGTCGTAGAGCAGTCCGCTTTGCTTGGCGATTTCCAGTACGTTTCGCTTCTGCTTGTCCTGGCGCCAGATGAAGGCCACGGTCCGCAGCGTTGCAAGGAGGGTGGAATTGGTGACGATGACGATGTTCTTGTCCAGGGCTTCCAGGAACAGGCCCGGATCGTGCTGCACGGCCGTTGTGAAGGCAGGTTCCAGCGGGATGAACATCAGGAGGTAGTCAGGGGTGTTTATCTGGTGCAGGTGTTGGTAATTCTTGCCCGAAAGCTCCTTGAGGTGGTTCCTGATGCTAAGCAGGTGGTCTTTGAGATGGGTCTGCCTCGCCTGCTCTGTGTCCGATTGGTGGTATCGCTCGAATGCCTTGAGGGACACTTTGGAGTCGATGACGAGGTGTTTGGATTCCGGCAGGTGGATGATGCAGTCCGGCCGTTTTTCAAGCCCTTCTTCATCCTTGAAGGATGCCTGAAGTATGAAGTGGACACCCCTGGAAAGTCCTGCTTTTTCCAGGAGAAGCTCGAGTTGCAGCTCACCCCAGTTGCCCTGGATCTTGGCATCCCCCTTGAGTGCTGCCGTCAGGTTTCGCGCATCTTCTCCAAGCTGCCGGTTGAGGTCCTTGAGCATGTCGAGTTCCTTTTTAAGCGACATTTTCTCGCGCGATTCCTCTGAAAAACGCCGCTCGATGTCCTGTCCGAATTCACGGATCCGCTCCCGCAGCGGTTGCAGCAACTCATTGATGTTGCGATGGTTTTGGTCAGTGAAGACCCTGGATTTTTCATCCAATAACCTCCCGGCGATTTGTTCAAACTTCAAGTGCGCCTGCTGCTGCATCTTGTTGAAATCCTCCTGCCAGCGCTGCAACTTCTCCTCCAGGTAGAGCAGGTCCCGTTCTTTGGCAGCAAGCGACTTCTCAAGTGCCAGCCGGTCTTCCTCTTTCGATTTAAGTTCCTCGCGCATTTGCGATTGCTGTTGCAGCAGCGACTCGTGCAGTTCCCTGGGAACATGCCTGCGCTCAAAGTCCTCTGACTGGCCGCTGGCAAGGGCAAACCGGTACTTTGCCACCATCCAGGTGCTGAGCGCCCCGATGATGAGCCCAAGCAATAAAAAAAGGAAACTCAGGAATAATTCGTCCATACAGTTTGTGTTAAATTCTGTTTTAAAGGGCGGAAAGATAAAGCTTTGTTTTATTTTTTAAAACAAAATGATTTAAACTACTGTGAAGTTATGGGAATATTTTACATTTGATCTTCTTTGCTGACCCAGCCCCGTAGGCGGTCAGCATGCAATTCATCAAAACAAAGCTGTTGTCATGAACAAACACACACCCGTCTTATTCCTTCTGCTCTTACCCCTGGCCTTGCTGGCCCAGCCCGAGGTGCCGTCGGCCATGCCCGCAGCCCTCAGAATGCAAGGTAAGGCTCAGAGACAGGCTCTTCAGGAGCGCTCCCTGGTCTCGAAAATTCCATTCCGCTCGACAGGGCCCTCCGTCTTTGGAGGCCGCGTGGCAGATCTGGACGTGAATCCGGCAGATCCCACTCATTTTTTGGTGGCCTATGCCTCCGGCGGGCTTTGGAAGACCTCGAACAACGGGCAGTCCTTTGATCCAATCTTCGACAGTGAGCTGGTGATGACCATCGGCGACATAGCAGCCGACTGGCAGCGGAACGTCATTTGGGTGGGCACCGGCGAGGTGAACTCCAGCCGCTCTTCCTATGCCGGTGCCGGCCTTTTCAGGAGCACAGACGGCGGAAAGACCTGGCAGCATCGGGGGCTTGCAGAAAGCCATCACATTGGCAGGGTTGTCATGCACCCCAATGATCCGAATACGCTCTGGGTGGCCGTGCTGGGACATCTGTACTCGCCCAGTTCAGAGCGAGGGGTTTACAAAACGAGCGATGGCGGAGAAAACTGGGAGAGGGTGCTTTATGTGGACGATACCACCGGAGCTGTTGAGTTGTTGCTCGACCCGGGGAATCCGGAACGTATCTTTGCTGCTACCTGGTCTCGCACCCGCACTGCCTGGAACTTCGAGGAAGCCGGCACGGGATCTGCCATTTGGCAAAGCGAGGATGCAGGCAACACCTGGACCCGTCTGAGCACGCCAGCCTCCGGTTTTCCATCCGGACCGGGCACCGGCCGGATCGGCCTGGCCGCCACCCAGGACCGCGAGGGGAAAACCCGCTTGTTTGCCATCGTGGACAATCAAAACCCCAGGCCAGCTGAGAAGGAAAAGGATAAAGCTGGCCTAACCAGGGAACAACTCAGAGGCATGTCGAAAGATGGCTTCCTGGCCCTGGAGCTCAGCAGCATCAGCACCTTTTTAAAGGACAACAACTTTCCGGAGAAATACACAGCCACTGGCATTCTTGATAAAATCCGCCGGGGAGACATCAAGCCCGCTGATCTGGTGGATTACCTGGAGGATGCCAACTCGCGGCTCACCGAGACTGAGGTCATCGGCGCAGAGGTTTATGCCTCTGATGACGGCGGGCGAAGCTGGCTGAAAACCCACGAGGGTTACCTGGATGATCTTTACTACACTTACGGTTATTACTTCGGGCAAATCCGGGTGGCGCCTGGACGTCCGGATAAATTGTACATTTTCGGCGTACCAGTGATTGCCTCCGACGATGGCGGAAAGACCTGGTCTTCCATTGATGCAGCGAACGTTCACGGAGACCACCATGCCCTCTGGATCAGTCCCGACCGCTCCGGCCATCTGATCCTGGGAAATGACGGTGGCATCAACATCAGCTACGATGGCGGTGAACATTGGATCAAGTGCAACACGCCCCCTGCCGGTCAGTTTTACTATGTGGCGGTTGACATGGACAAGCCTTACAACATTTACGGCGGCACGCAGGACAACGGCGTGTGGTTTGGCCCCGGCAACTACAGCGCCAGTGTGGAATGGCATGGAGAGGGGCAATACCCCTGGAAGTCCCTGCTCGGCGGAGATGGCATGCAGGTAGCCATTGATTCCCGCGATAACGTGACCGTTTACACCGGCTTTCAGTTTGGCAACTACTTTCGATTGAATCGCAACACCGGCAAGCGCGTCGGCATCACCCCAAAACACGAGGTAGGGGAGAGGCCCTACCGCTGGAACTGGCAAACGCCCATTCACCTTTCCTCCCACAATCAGGACATTTTGTACATGGGCTCCAACAAGCTGCACCGCTCGATGAACCAGGGCGACGACTGGCAGGCAATCTCCGGTGATCTCACCGGGGGAGGCCGCTCCGGGGATGTTCCCTTCGGCACACTGACCGCCATTCACGAAAGCCCGCTGAAGTTCGGGCTCTTGTATGCCGGGTCGGATGACGGCGCGCTGCACTGCAGTCCTGACGGGGGCAACACCTGGAGGGACATTTCCGCGGGCTTGCCCCGGGGCTTCTGGGTCTCCAGGGTGCAGGCCTCAGCCCATGTGCAGGGCCGCGTGTATGTGGCGCTGAACGGCTACCGCTTCGACGATTTCAGGTCCCTGGTATTTTCTTCCGACGATTTTGGGGCCAGTTGGCAGCCCATTGCCGGGGATTTGCCGGCCGAGCCGGTCAATGTGGTGAAGGAGGATCCCGTCAACCCCAATTTGTTGTATATCGGCACTGACCACGGCGTTTACGTTTCCCTGGACCGTGGCCAGACCTGCATGTTGATGAATCACCAGTTGCCTGCCACCCCGGTGCACGACCTGGTGGTGCATCCGCGGGAGAACGACCTGATTGTTGGCACTCATGGCCGATCTGTGTATGTTGCTGATATTGAGCAGCTTCAGTCATTGACGGATACACTTCTGCAGCAGCCGCTGGCGATGTTTGACATTGAAAAGACGAGATTCAGAGCGGGCTGGGGCAACAAGCGATCTACCTGGAGTGAAAAAGTCAGCGAGCCGGATATCGCGTTCCCGCTTTACAGCAGGGAAGCGGGTAGGGCGAAGTACACGGTCCGGGCTGGAGAGCTGGTGCTCTACTCGCAGGAAACAGACCTGGTGGCAGGTTTGAATTTCCCGCGCTACAATGGCGAGTTGGGTGAAAAGAGCGTTTCTTCCTACGAGCGCCACTTGAACCAACAGAAAAAGAAGGGAGAGGAGGCACTGAAGCTTGAGCCAGGCGCCAATGGCAAGTATTACCTTCAAAAAGGCAATTACCAATTGACGGTAGAACGGGGCAGGTTCAAGGTGGAGTCGAGTTTCTCAATCGAGTAGTGTGGCCGTTCAGGGAGGTGGCGGGCAGTTCTCACTTGTCCGCCTTCTCCCGCAGTTTTTCGATTTGTTTCAATATTTCCTCAGATTCTTCCATGAGGCGGGCGTAGCCTTTGATGTCTCCGGAGCGCTGGGTGTCCCTGGCTTCTTCCAGT
>JBEAYO010000228.1:0-6028 GCA_041159285.1 Bacteroidota bacterium
TCTGCCACCTCGCCGTTGTTGAGTTCGCGGTAGGCCTGGTGGAGCTGGGCCATGATGCCGGCTATGCCGGGAGAGGCGGCCGAGGTGCCACCGAAGGACTGGTAAGTGTGGTTTTCATCCGTGGAGATCTGTCCCTGCCCGTGGGCGGCGATGTCTGGCTTTATCCTTCCGTCATAGGCAGGCCCGCGGCTGCTGGATGACTCCAGGATGCCCGTGCCGGAGAGATTGGCGGTGGTGATGCAGTTCTTGGCCTGCTTGTGGCCCCCGGTGATGTTGCCCCACTGGTTGCCGGCGCCGTAGCCACAGTTGTTGTTGTTGGAATTGCCGGCGGAGAAGACATGCATGAGCGAGGGATGCTGGAACAGTTGCTGGTCCACGGTCTCAGCGCTGGCCGTGTATCCGGTGTTGCAGCCGTTGCTGTAGGAGGAATTCGTGACCAGTACGTCCTCTTGCAGGTGGAGGTCCATGGTTTCATCGAGGAAATCCGCCTCGTAGTTCAGGGCGAAGAGGAAGGCCCCGGCTGCCATGCCGCGGTTGCGCGGGTCGAGGTTGCCGCTGCCCGCCATGATGCCGCCGACGCCGTCGCCGTGGCTGCCTGCCTGTGGTTCAATCAGCGAGTTGTCGATCCTGCCCTGGAAGTCGATGTGGGGGCCGACGAAGCCGTCGTCCCGCACCAGGATGTTGACCCCTTCCCCGGTGTATTTCCTGCCGCCGACGTAGCTGGCATCCAGCATGTTGGCGCGGTGGAGGGAGCGGCCGATGATATCGTCGGGAACGTCGGGTGCCGGCACGAAATCAAGGAAGGCCACCCAGGGCAGCTCGGCTGTTTCAGCGATGCGGGCTTCCGGGATGGCGATGCGCAAGAAGTTGTTGCGTCCATTTTCCCGCAGTACCTCGATGTCCGCCTCGCGGCAGAGCTGCAGCGCGTCCTGGTGGTGCAGGTCCGGCCAGTATTTCAGCATGAGTTGCACTTTTCCCTGGTAGGCCGACCACTCCGGCAGGGGCGGCAGTTCCAGGCCGGCGCGCAGTTTGAAGGAAGCCGGGATGGCCTGCACGGACTGCAGCTGGAATCGCTCCAGGACCGCGAGGTCCAGGTTGGCGGGCAGGGAGGCGATGTAGGCATTTTCCGGCAGGTATTCCATCAGCCTGACATCCTGCTGTTTGAGCTGGTCCAGGCCTGCCCGTCCCGGCATTTGCCGGAACTGGAGAATGCGGTAGTACCTGTTTTGGACCATCTCGGCATTCACCGGGGCGGTCAGGTCGTTCTGCCTGCCGGATTCCAGGGCAGGGAGCTGCACGGGCCCGTTTTGCAGGAGCAGGGGGAATGGCTGTTGTGCCTGCAAAGCAAAGGAAAGCAGCAGGGCTGCGCCTGCGATGAGTATTTTTTTTGTACAATTCATGCTGTGGTTGGTTTTAGTGAAATGTCAAGACCAGCTGATCTTTCAAGCAAAATAAACGACAACCAGCCGATTGTCGAAATTTTATTTGTAAAAATGTCGGCGGGAATAAAATTGCAAGGGCGGGAAAGGCAGCCAGTGGCCGGTCGGAACTTGCCGGGAGCTCAGACGAACTTATCCGCGCAGCTGGAGCTGGCAAAGGCATCCGGCTTTGCCTTGAAGGTGAAGCCCATGCCGAGGATGTAGCCCATGGCGTCGCGCAGCGCCCCGTTCGACTCGAAATGCGGGTCGGTGTTGATGTCGGCATGCACTTCCAGGGCCACGCCGTAGCGGTCCAGCAGCTCGCAGAGCTGGTAGGCGATGTCCAC
This sequence comes from Bacteroidota bacterium, assembly GCA_041159285.1. Taxonomy (GTDB): domain Bacteria; phylum Bacteroidota; class Bacteroidia; order Chitinophagales; family Saprospiraceae; genus UBA6168. Next base: position 1,766 of record JBEAYO010000228.1, read on the forward strand.
GGATCGCGCCACCTCTGTGATCATGCGTTCGCGCAGGGTCATGACCCTGTGTTCCTCGTGGTGGCTGATGAACATGAAGCCACCTTTTTTCAGGCGCAGAAAAACGATGACAGTGGCGAACTCGATGTGTTCCCCTCGCACCTGGGAGTCTGTCCCGATGCAAACTTTGAGCTGGTTGCCCGCAGCATGTTCTGCCTGAATGGTCGCCTCTACCACCTCAGCGATGGAACAGTCTATGCGCTGCCCGCTCAGCCTACGCCAATGTGAATGCATGGTGCTCATGGCTTGGGTTTTTAAATAATTCGGGTCACTTCGAAAAATTAACATTTTTTACACTAAAAAAATTCATTGTCGCGATATTTTTTTTATGAGGTCAAAAAAAAACAACTCCCCAAACATTAATTCCCTTAACTTTGTACAAAGCCTATCACGAACGCAAAGGGACGACGTCCAGTAGAGAAGGCCGTTTATTTGCGGCCAGCAAAACCGGCGTGGTGAAAAAACCAGTAAAATTCCAGGTCAGGCGCAGCGGTGGAATAATACCAGCTGCGCCTTCGCGAACTTGCCAGCCCGAAGAATAAGCATAACATTCACTGACCGGCCGACTGGAGCCGAACATTCCAGCTCGCAGATCTTCAATCTGGCATTGAAGTCTTACCTCAATCAGTCAAATTGCAATGAACAATTGTATTCGTGCGCTAGCTTTTGCATTGCTGTTACAGTCTTACAGTCTGTCAGCCCAAATCATCAACGGGAGCGATACCCTCTACGGCAACGAGTGGATCCGCTTCGACCAGTCCTACTTCAAGATACCCGTCGCCAATGACGGCATCTACAGGATTGGCTATCAGACCCTGGCTGAGGCCGGGCTGCCCCTGGCCGACATCCCCGGCAGCTTGTTCCAGCTTTTTCACAACGGACAGGAGGTGCCCCTCTATCTCAGCACCGACGGACTGCTCGGCCCCGGCGACTACCTGGAGTTCTTCGGACGCAGGAACACCTCCGAACTCGACCGCCACCTTTTCAAAGACCCAGAGGCCGAGATGATGAACCCCCTGTACAGCCTGGTGACGGATACCGCCGCGTATTTTCTGACCTGGGGGGAGGGGCCGAGCCTGCGCTACATCGAGCAGGCCAACGATCTCTCCAACCTGCCGCCCAAGGAACCCTATCACCTGGCTAAAAAGGTCTTCAACTATTTCTCAGCCCATTCCAAACGGGTCAATATCGCGGGAATCGCTGCCTCCGAATATGGCATATCGGAAGGCTACTCCAACAGCTTCGCTAACTCGCAGACGCTCACGCTCTCAGTGCCGAACCCCTTTCCCGGGGGACCCGACGGCACGATTTACATACGCTACGGCACGAACGGAGGCAACCACCAGCAAGTCATCAGCCTGAATGGACAAGCCTTGCTGACCGAGGAGTTCTCGGATTACACGGTGCGGGAAATTACCTTGCCAGCTGCCAACGCCCTGCTGTCTGCTCCTTTGTCCCTGGGCTTTCAGGGGTTGGCCTCGGCCAGCGACCGGCAACGGATTGCCAATATCATCCTCGCTTACCCCGCTTATTTTAAGGCTGACAACCAATCCACTTTCCAATTCCAACTGCCACCGGCCGATTACTTGCGCTACATCGAGATAGAAAACTTCGAAGTTTCCGGGGGACTCCCCGTGCTTTACAACCTGAGTGGGCACACTGTCCAAACGGCCAGCGTGGCAAATGGCCTTGTCCGCCTCTCAATCCCCCCGGGAGCCAATCCGGATTCCTTTCTGCTAGTGAATAATCAGTCCGGCGTGAAGCAGGTTGGATCATTGCTGCCGGTCCAGTTAACAGACTTTGCCGACCTCAATGCCCAATACTTGATTATTTCCAACGCCAGGCTCTTTGATGACGGAAACGGCGTGAACCAGGTACAGGAATATGCCAGCTACCGGGCGTCGCCTGCAGGCGGGGGCTTCTCCACGGCGGTGGTTGACATCCAGCAGCTCTATGATCAATTCGCCTGGGGACTGAACCGGCACCCCCTCAGCATTCGGAATTTTACAAACTTTGTGAAGAAGAACTGGCCCGACATCCAGTACCTGTTGATCATCGGCAAGGGCCGGGAGTATCCTGGCATCAGGACTGCCTCCCAACTCTCAGACCCGCTCAACGAGAGTTTTTATGTGCCCACCTACGGGAGCCCGGGCTCAGACAACCTGCTGACCAGCCAGTTGGGCCAATCCACTCCCATGCTGCCGATTGGCAGGATTGCCGCTTCGGCCCCCGCCGACATCGCCGTGTACCTCAAGAAAGTCAAGGATTTTGAGGCTGACGCCGGCAGCCTCGCCATCGCCGACAGGCAGTGGAGAAAGGACGTCCTGCACCTAGGCGGTGGCGGCAGCAGCACTGAGCAGTCGGTCATTAAAAACTACCTGCTCAACCTGGAGACGCTAATAGAACAAAACCAATTCGGAGCCGATGTCTCCTCATTTTACAAGACTTCCACCGATCCCATTCAGGTTTCCATCAGCGACCAGATCTTTGACGTCATCAACAAAGGGGTCTCCATCATCACCTTTTTTGGCCATTCTGCAGTCTCTACCTTTGATTTCAACATAGACAACCCCAACAACTACGACAACTTTGCCAAGTATCCGCTCATCATCTCCCTGGGTTGTTATTCCGGTAATATCCACACCAATGGGCTGGGCATCAGCGAACGCTTTGTTTTTCAGCCCGACAAGGGAGCACTGGGCATGATCGCCACCGCCGGACAGGGTTACATCTCCTCCCTCTATGCGGTCACCAATCGATACTACAAGAACCTCGGCGACTCGCTCTATGGTCAAAGCATCGGCACAATCCTGTTCAAAACCCTGCGCCATTTTGATATTGACAATTCAATTCAGCCGGAACTCCTGGAGCAGTTCTATCTGCACGGGGATCCCGCCATGAAGCTCGGGCTGGCGCCGGGGCCTGACTACCTGCCGGACCCTGGGTCCGTGAAGATCAGCCCCGCACATGTCAATACCGGCCTGGACAGCTTCAGCCTTCACTTCTCAGTGCTCAACCTGGGCAAGAACCTGAGCGATTCCATCAGCGTTAAAATCGAGCAGATCCTGCCGGGAGGAGGGCAGGGGACAGTGTTGAGCCTTCCCGTCAAAACGCCGGCCTACGCAGCTGACTTAGCCATAAAGTTGCCGGTCGGGGGCAAAGAAGCCGTCGGCAGGAACTGGCTGAACATCACAGTTGACCCGGAAAATAAGATCGAGGAGTATCCCCCGTCCAGCGGGGAACTCAACAACGCCCTGTCGAACCTGAACGGACAGGTCGGCTACCCTGTGTTCATCTCCGACAACGGGGCCGTCCCGGTTTATCCCGCAGATTTTGCCATTGTCGCTTCCCCGGACATCACCCTCCGGGCCGCCACCACCAACCCCCTGGCACCCTCTGCCAAATACGTTTTTGAAATAGACACCTCCGCCCGCTTCGACAGCCCTTCCAGGCAGACGGCAATCCTGCAGCAACCAGGGGGAATCCTGGAGTGGAAGCCAGCATTGAACCTGCCGCCGGGCAGCACCTGCTACTGGCGTGTGAGTCCCGACAGCCTCAGTGAGGAAAACGGATTCGCCTGGGAGAACCGGTCTTTTACCTGGCTGCCCGGCGACAGGGAGGGCTGGGGCCAGTTTCATTACTACCAGTTCCTGGCAAATCGCTTCGATGGCATGGAATTGAACCCGCAAACCCGCCAGCTGAATTTCGCCAAGGATTATCTCAATTTGCGAATCAGAAACAAGCTCTATAATTTCAGTGACCAGCCCAATGGCTTCGTCAATGGCGTCCGCTGGAGTGACTTCTTCCGCTGGGAGCTGCAAGGTTCCCTGACCTTCGTCGTCTTTGACACCCTGGGCAAGATCTGGGTGAACCCAAAGCCCGGTGAATATGGCAGTGTCAACAACACCGCTGCGCGCATCGCGGCTTTCCCCTTCCCGGCAGACAACCAGCAGCAACGCGCCAAGATCATTGACTTCATTGAAAATGTCATCCCGGACAAGCACTGGGTCGTCGTCTATCCTGCGAGGCGGACTGCCAACAACAATCTCAATGTCTCGGACTGGGCAGCCGACTCGCTGCAATTGAACGGGAAAAACATTTTCAATACCCTGGAGGTACAGGGCGCTCAGCATATCCGAAGCCTGGAAGGCCAGATGGTGCCTTATTTTCTGGCCTTCCGGAAAAACCATGGCCTCATCAAGGAGGAGCTGGGAAGTACCACAG
>JBEAYO010000229.1:0-5994 GCA_041159285.1 Bacteroidota bacterium
AGCTTCGCGCTGGTCGCGCTTGTCGAGCCATTCGCTCACCCAGCCTGGAGGCTGGCTCACAGGCTGAAAGGCCTCGTTGTTTTTGGAAAAAAGCAGCAGCAGGGCAATGCCGTGCTTGCAGGGTTGCCGGCGAACGGGGCAGGTGCAGTGAAAGGCAGGCCCCTTGAGATCCACTTTGGTGCGGAAAGGATCGGCAGGATTCCCCAGCGTTCCCCAAATGGCGCGGCCGTTTCCCTGCAGGCTCAGCCAGCGCCTGGCAAAAGCTACAGGTTTTGCTCGCTCGGCCGTGCCGGGATCCGGTGCCAGGGATAATATTTTTTCATACGCTAAGGACATAAAGCGGGGTTGTCAGTCCATTTTTTCCAGCAAAGCCTGAAAACGAGGATGGTCGCGCAGATTGTCGAGGCTGCCGTCGTATTCGTACCAGCCCTTTTGCTTGAGGCCGGAGATGAAACTCTGCTCCAGGTAGTAAAGCGCCTCCTCCGACCTATCCAGCCTGGCGGCAACGCAGCCGGCATTGTAGAGCAGCATGGGGTCGCCGGGATCCAGGGCCATGGCACGCCGCAGCCAATCCAGCCCCCTGCCCGTTTCTCCCATGGTGACCAGGGCGAGCGCCCCAAGGTACAAGGCGCGGATGTCATTGGGGTTGCGCTGAAGCTGTTTTTCTGCAATCAAAAGTCCCCGCTGCCGCGATTTTTCCGCCAGCACCCTGATGCCCAGGTTGTCGTAAGCCTGGGAGGCGAGCAGCACCGACTGGTAGTCGTCGGGGCGGTGGCGGCTGGCCTCGTCAAACAAGCGGGCTGCCTTGTCCAGCTTGCCCCGCGTGAAACAGACCCTGCCGTAGTGGTACCAGGCAATGAAAAGCGAGGGGTTTAACTCGATGGCTTTCTCAAACGCGATTTCGGCCTTCTTGAACTGGTTGCGCAGGATGAGGGCGATGCCCCGCGAGGTATGAGCCTCGGCCAGCAAGGGCGCCAACTCGAGTGCCTGAAGACTGGCGAGGTTGGCCTCCTTGAGGTTCTCCTCCGAGTCCTCGTCGTACATGAACAGGTAGGAATAACAATCCGCCAGCCCGCAGTAGGCCAGGGCGTACTCGTCGTCAATGTCGATGGCCTTTTTGAACATGGGCAGCGCCTGCCTGACAGACTTCCGGCTGAACTGATAGTAAAAGTGGCGGCCCTTCAGATAGTATTCATAGGCCTCCACATTGCGGGTCTGCCGTTCCTGGATCAGGATGTCGCGCTCGGGGGAAAGCTTCACCTCCAGCGCCCGCACGATATTCTGGGCGATGACGTCCTGCAGTTCAAATACGTCTTCCAGCCGGCGCTCGAACTTTCCCGACCAGAGGATGGTGCCGGTCTCCGTATCCACCAGCTCCGCGGTGATCCTGAGTTGATGCCCGTTTTTGCGCACGGTTCCCTCCAGGACTGCCACGGCACCGAGTTGTCTTCCCTTTTCGCGCACGTTGAGGGGTTTGCCCTTCAGGGAAAAAGAGGAGGCCCTGGACACCACGTTCAGACCGGCGATGTTGTCCAGGGCCAGGATGATTTCCTCGGAGATGCCCTCGCAGAAGTAGTCCTGCTCCGGGTCATCGCTCAGGTTGACGAAGGGCATGACGGCCACACTGGGTTTGTTCATGGCCAGTCGCAGGGGAGGGAAGGAGGACTCCAGCCCCGCCACGTCCAGCTGCCAGATGGAGTCCGACTGCTCGAAGTCCTTGAGCTGCACCTTGCCGATTTCCCGCAGGGTGACCTCGGCCGGAAGGGAGTTCCTTACTTTGTCCCTGACCTTCCTGGACAGCAGGATCTGGCCGCCGTGTCCGATGCTGCAGATGCGGGAAGCCCGGTGTACCTCCAGACCGGTGAGTCCCGACTTGGTGCTCAGCGCCTGTCCGTAATGAAGGCCGATGCGGACTTTCAGGCCGACGTCGCAGGCCCATTTTTTGGCGGCGAAGTTTTTCTGAATAGCGACGGCGGCGGCCACGGCCTGTTCCGGGCGGTCGAACACAATGAAGAAACCGTCGCCGGAGGTGTCAATTTCCTTTCCTTTGAATTCACTGCAGGCCATCCGGATCACCGTCCGGTGCCTTTCCAGTATAAGGGCATAGGATTCCCCCAATTGCCTGGCAAGGCGGGTTGAACCTTCTATGTCACTGAAAAAGAAGGTTTTGGAATCCGTGTTTGTTCTTTTCATACATGTAAGTTGGCAGCCTCAGATCACAGCCAGGGCCTGTTCCAGGTCCTCCATCAGGTCGTTGACATCCTCCACCCCGATGCTGAGGCGGATCAGCGAATCCGTCAGCCCCACTTTCTGCCGCTCGGCGGCAGGAATGGAGGCATGCGTCATGGAAGCGGGATGCCCGATCAGGGATTCCACGCCTCCCAGCGACTCAGCCAGCGTGAAGATGCGCGTTTGGCTGAGTACTTTCCTGGCGTTTTCAAAGCTATCTTGCTTCAGGTCAAAGGAGGCCATGGCTCCGAAGTGGCGCATTTGCTTCCTGGCGATGGCATGGCCCGGGTGGTCCTCAAAGCCGGGGAAGAACACCTTGCTGACCTTGGGGTGCTCGCGCAGGAAATTTGCGACGGCGGTGGCATTTTGACAGGCCCTCTCCACCCGCAGGTGCAGGGTTTTGATGCCCCGAAGCACCAGGAAGCAATCCATGGGGCCTGGAACGGCACCGCTGGCATTCTGGATAAAATGCAGGCGGTCGGCCAGTTCCCTGGTGCTGGCTACGACGGCGCCCAGCACGGTATCGGAATGGCCTCCGAGGTATTTGGTTGCAGAGTGGAGCACCAGGTCGGCTCCCAGGTCCAGCGGGTTTTGCAGGTAGGGGGAGGCGAAGGTGTTGTCCACGCAGGTCAGGATGCCCCGCTGACGGGCCAGCTGGCAAATGGCCGCAATGTCCACGATGTTGAGCATGGGGTTGGTGGGCGTTTCAATCCACAGCAACTTCGTTTTTTCCGTCAGGTGCTGTTCGATTTCCCGGGGGTCGTACATGGGCACGAAACGGGATTTGATGCCGAACTGCCCATAGACCCGTGTGAGCAGGCGGTATGAACCGCCGTACAGGTCATTGGTCGCCACCACCTCATCCCCCGCCTGAAGGAGCTTGACCACGGCATCCATGGCCGCCAGCCCGCTGCCGAAGCAGATGGCGTCCACGCCGTTCTCAAGGGCTGCCAGGCTGGCCTCCAGGGCGTGGCGCGTGGGATTCTGGGTGCGGGCATACTCATAGCCCTTGTGCTCGCCGGGGGCTGCCTGGGCATAGGTGGAGGTTTGATAAATGGGGGTCATGACCGCCCCAGTGGAAGGATCCGGTTCTACCCCGGCGTGGATGGCTTTTGTTGCGAATTTCATGGTGATAAACTATTTCTGCTGTGACAGTATTGATGGTTGATGGAAAATCAAAAGGAAACACCGATCCCGGGGCATTGGTTCTGCATTTGCAAGGCGATGCTGCCGAAATGGTGCGCTAAGTTACTGCAATCCCGCCTACCTGAAAAGACAAAGGGCAACCGGGAAAGTTTCCTGATTGCCCATTGTCTTTTAACTCAACTTTTCGGTACCTGCAACATGAAACGCAGGACAGACGGGTTAGTGTTGCATAGGGGCTACACTGGGGCTGCCGGCGGCATGCTGCCGGTGCTCCGGCTTAGTTCACGGAATCAGACAATTCTTTGCCTGGCTTGAACTTGACCGACTTTCTTGCAGGGATGTTGATAGTTGCACCCGTCTGCGGGTTGCGTCCCGTGCGAGCTTCTTTGCTGGAAACGGAGAAAGTACCGAAACCGATGAGAGTCACCTTGTCACCGCTCTTCAGGCTTTCGCCGATCGAGTCAAAAACGCTGTTTACTGCTGCGGAGGCCTGTGCTTTTGTGATGCCGGCATCAGCTGCAATCTTGTTGATCAAATCTCCTTTATTCATTGTGGAAGTTTTAAAAATTAAGGATTTAATTAAAGTGATGCAAAAATATACAAGCCTGCTATTATACCAACTCATTGTGGATAAAAATCCTTGATTTTTGGGCACTTTCATTAAAAAAACAGGGATTTTAACAAAATAACCACGTGATTTCTGCCCGTTTGAAGGCTTAAAAAACTGCCGGACGGCCTTTCGGCCGGTATGTTCGCCTGCTCTGTGAGAGGACGAGCTTCATTTAAAAGGCCTGCGGCCTGGAAGCGTGAAGGGCGGGCCTGCTGCCCGTCCTCCCTCTCAAGAGATCAGGCAACCCGTTCAAACTGGCTTCGGCATGCTCCGCCACCAGTGCCGGTTGATCTCCGGGAAGGGCGTTCCGAAAAAGCCAATAAAAAAACCCCTGCAGTTTTCCAACTGCAAGGGTTTTTGTCGTCTAGTGGCGGAGGCAGGACTTGAACCTGCGACCTTTGGGTTATGCTTACTACTCCAGCTTTCGCTGCTCTCCCCGACAAGGGAAGAAACTCGTAGTCTGGACTTTCCCTTCATCCTTCATCAGGATGTCTGCCATCAAGTCTCTACACCTTCAATTCAACAGAAATCTGCTGAAAAGCTTGGCTCGGGATTACCGCACCACCGGCTTCCCCGAATTTGACAGATAATCATCCCGGAATTACTCCCGGGACAGCCCTATTGCAACCCCTGCACTGCCGCAAAGCAGGTTTTCAGCTGTGTGCTGACTGAAAAACGACAATCTTTTAATTGTCGCATGGGTTGGCGTTTATCGAGCCCAACGAGCTACCAACTGCTCCACTCCGCGATATTTAACCCAGCGCTTTCGCTAAGGGTATGCAAATATAAGACATTATGCCCGGCTTCCAAAGTTTTTTCACAAATAAGGGATATTTTAACTTTTGTTGCCGGCCCGCTGCACCTACATTCATTTATTAAACCCAGTCATGCGAAAAAAAGTTCAAAACAGTCGCCGCCAAGATCAAAGCCCCTAACTTTAGGCCCGGAATTCAATACCCACTCCCAACATGCAACCCACGCCACTCATAACTCTCCACGCGCAGCAGCTCCGCCACATCCCCTTGCGCCTCCTCGTCAAACGGGACGACCTCAACCATCCCTACATCTCCGGCAACAAATGGCGCAAACTCAAACACAACCTCCTCCAGGCCAGGCGACAAAACCGCACCCACCTGCTCACCCTCGGCGGCGCCTACAGCAACCACCTCGCCGCCGTGGCCGCCGCAGGCAAAGAATACGGCTTCCTCACCACCGGCATCGTCCGCGGCGAAAGAACAGAACCCCTGAACCCCACCCTCAGCTTCGCCAGCAACTGCGGCATGCAGTTCCTCTTCACCAGCCGCGGCAGCTATGCCACCACCCCGCCTGCGGAATGGACGCGGCTCGCCGGACTGGACCCCGACAGGACATTTTTCATCCCGGAAGGGGGTTCCAACTGCCTGGCCCTGCCCGGACTGGCTGAACTGGTGCTGGAACTGAACGTACAAATGGAACAGGCCCCCTACTTCCTCTGCACGGCCTGCGGCACAGGCGGCACCCTTGCGGGCATCGCGGCCGCGCTGCCCTTGCATTGCCGGGCCCTGGGAATACCAGTGCTGAAAGCTGATTTCATGGAAGGAGCGGTAAGGGAACTCCTTACAGCTTGCGGACAGGCAAGCCCCGGCAACTGGCAGGTGGTGAATGGCTACCACTTCGGTGGCTATGCCAAGTTCAAGCCCGGGCTCATCGACTTCATGAACGGATTCAAAAGGGAATTCGGCATCCCGCTCGACCCGGTTTACACCGGCAAGCTCTTCTGCGCCGTCTTCGACCTGGCGGAACAAGGCTTCTTCCCGCCCGGCGCCAACGTGGTGCTGCTGCACTCCGGCGGGCTGCAGGGCCTGGCGGGCTTCCGGGAACGCTTTCCAGGGCTGCTGGAATGAGGGCAGCTTTATAATAAGACCCTTTTGCGAGGCGACTTCACGCAAAAGGAGGCTGTCTAAAAAGACTCGGCGCGCTTTTAAAATTCGTTTCACCAGTGCTGCCTGGCTTCCGGGAAGGACACGGGG